>NZ_KV821828.1:228072-228646 GCF_001815745.1 Corynebacterium sp. HMSC064E07
ACTTCGGACAGGTATTCAAAGCATTCCTCAACGAGAAAACGCCCGTGTCAAAAGAGCGCCGCACACTCAACAACCAGTGGGAATGGACCCATCTGCGAGTTCGCAAGGCATACAACTCCCTGCTGCACCTCTCACGGAAAGGATGGCTGTTTACCTACCTGCAGCCACCACCGAATGCGCTTGAGCCTCAACGCTGGGCTTCAACGACAAACAGTCTGGAAGGCGGCATCAACGCCGGGCTCAAACGCATCGCCGACGCGCATCGCGGCAGGTCCGGGGAGCGCCAACGCAAAATGCTCGAGTGGTACCTGCACTCGAAAACGCAACTGCCTGACGACCCATTAAAGATCGCCAGGCAGTGCAATTTCGGCCAAGATCAACTCGCCAAAGTCAACGATCTTGTCGAAGAAGACCACAACAAAGCCGACCATGAAACAGGCCGACCAGCCTTCTACGACAACGCTATCCCAACCGAGTACGAACACTCGATAGGAATCAGAAAAGGCCCCATGAAGTAACAAACGGTGTGCCCGCCCCGCAACACGCCGAGCGGACACACTTTTTGCTACTTAAC
>NZ_KV821828.1:228746-367750 GCF_001815745.1 Corynebacterium sp. HMSC064E07
ACGCCGAGCGGACACACTTTTTGCTACTTAACCCCGTAATGGGAAAATCCCAGGTCACGGTGATGTGGCCTGGGATATTTTTGTGGAGCTATTTGTGGAGCTAAGGGGAATCGAACCCCTGACCTTCGCATTGCGAACGCGACGCTCTACCAACTGAGCTATAGCCCCATTGCTTTCGAGCAACCTAGCTGGAGCTGCTGTAAAAGCTCTGTTTTCAGACGTTACTCCGGTGGGGTTTGGGCTCCAAACTCGCTGGTAAGGTTCTGGCGGATGGTTAATCCGGAAAGCGAGGATGCGGTATCGACGAGGCATCGAAAAGGTGTTGAAAGTGACTAGGTTTATGACAAAAAACTGCGGGTGAATTCAATTCATGTGTCATAAACCTAGTCACTTTCAGACCTGCTACCCGTTGAGGTATCCGCTGGAGGCATAAAAAACTCCACCCCGTCCCTCGGTGCAATACCGAGTTGTGCTGGAGTGGAGTGAGATGTCTTAGCCGGTGATGGCTAAGACTGCTGCAACTAAGGGCAACTTAGCTGTTCGGACGCTTGCCGTGGTTAGCCTTGTTCTTACGGCGGTCCTTGCGCTTACGGCCACGCTTGCTCATAGCTGGGCTCTCTTTCTATCGGGTTAAACAGGTATCAACCGGTATAGATTACACGGTACGAGGGTAAGTCCTTTAATTAGACCGTGGTGCTGGTGCGAGTGCGACGGGTGCGGCCGCGGTTGCGACGGCGCTTCAGTGCGCGACGCTCATCCTCGCTCATGCCGCCCCAGACACCTGCATCCTGGCCGGTCTCAAGTGCCCAGGCCAGGCACTGAGCAGTAACGGGGCAACGGTTGCAAACGACCTTGGCCTTAGCAATCTGGGCGAGAGCCGGGCCGGAGTTACCGACCGGGAAGAACAGCTCCGGATCCTCTTCACGACAAACGGCCTTGTGACGCCAATCCATGACAAACTCCTAAAACATTACGAGCCCGGGTGAGGGCAGGGTTAAATTTCCTTGCGGGAAGGCAGCTCCGGAAATGGATTTCGTCAGACACGACAAATCGCCGTATCTCAACGAAGGTTGGGGTTCATTCCCGGTTGCCCAGGGGTATTAGGCATCTTGGGAGGGGCCACCTGTTCCATCGCCTATATGACGTGAAAGGTAGTGGGGACTCACCAAAGAGTTTGCGCCTAAAAAGGCGAGACTTGCATGGTTACACAACCAGTGAACTGCGTGCCTGTCTCGCTGACGATTTACATGTTTTCACGACTGGGGCGGTTCGTAAAGAGCAAAATGAATAAAAGTGCCAAACCTCACAGAAAAGTGAAGTTTTGGTTAAAACGCCAGGTCAAAACTAGCCCTTTGTGGGGGTAAAATTAGTTTTGGTAATTGCAGTAGTGAGGGTGTATGGCGCATTTTTGTTGGCTTGTCAGTAAACAGTTGCAGTTTAAGTCGGGTTTGCCTCGGCTTTTTGGCTAGCACTGAACAGTCGGCGTGTGCGATCCATGACCTTTTTGGTCACCACAACGAGCAAGCGCTCGTCCACGGGGCGGGTAGCGACTTTCTTGGTGAACTGGTCCTCGGTGTAATCGTCGGCACGCGCCACAAAATTGATAGCGCCTTGCTTAACACGGATGTTGAGGGACTCACACTGATTGATGTACTCGCCGTCCAACTGGAGACGAAGTGGGGCAGTAGCGGTGAGCTCGATGTGCTGGACGTTGTCGGCGCGTCGTTCGCGGGCTTCGACGTGGAAGGGGGAACGCAGTCGGGTGAAGAAACCGGCTAAATTGGCTGCGGCGACAAGTCCCGTCACTCCCCTCAGGGAAGTGAAGCCATAAAAGCCCAGGCCCCTGCGCAGTGACACAGTGGGGTTGGTGACGATGGGGAGGTCGCCGAGGAATGTCCAGGGATTGGAGTTGGACACCACGGCCATTGCGAGATCACGGCCAAACTCCGTGCCGTCGATAGTTGCGGTGATTTGTGGCGGGCTTTTGCGCAACTGATTCCATGCGGTGAAAATTGCCGGCAAATAGCGCACGGCTTTGGCGCGGGTACCGTTTTGTCGGAGCTGTTCCATGGTGGAAATGACTTCCGCATCGATGCCGATACCGGCATTGACCACGAAGCATCGCTCCGCTGCATGTCCAACGCTGATAGTGCTGCGGGTTCGGGAGCGCAGCAGACTTGCGATGTACCACGCGGCATCTACGGGGTCGCGGGGAATACCCAACGCACCTGCCAAAACGTTGGCGCTGCCGGTGGGAATTGTCGCGATGACAGGCAGGTCAGTGGCAGGCAGTGCGGAGAATGGGTTGGAGTTCATGAGCCCATTGACAATCTCGTTAATGGTTCCGTCGCCGCCGAGAGAAATAATGACGTCGTAATCGCGAACCGTTATTCCCGCCACCATTTCCGCAGCATGGCCAGGGTAGGCGGTAAACATGGATGTCAAGCGAATCCCCTCGACCGAGCGAAGCGCCCGCACAACGCCGGGCATACGTCGAGCAGTGTTACTGGTCGAATTTGGATTGGAGATTAGCAACGCACGCACAGGCACCAAGAATAGTGCATGAGCAGACTTGTGATGGGCGCATTAGCCGGTATGCCTCCAGGGTGTATTCATCGGTTCGCACCGGGCTAACATGTAGGGCGTGAGTAACCAGAAAAACAGCAGCAATGCGCCCAAATCGCGTACTACCGACCAGCTTGCGGCAGCCGACGGGCCGATCGCCGCACCTCAGGTTGTTATGGTCGGTGCGTGGATTGGTGTCGCCGAATGTGCCCTCGGTCTGGGCTACGGGATTTTCCTTCTCATTCGTGATTTGATGGGGTACCGCGACGAGGCCGCGGTCATTTCCGGTTGGGGTACCGCGCTGTGGTTCCTTCTCATTTTCGGCGCTGTTCTCGCTGGTGCGATTATGTTGCTGCGTGGCGCCCGATGGGGGCGCGGGCCGATTATTATGCTCAACCTCTGCTTGCTGGGCGTGGCCTATTACATGTTCCGCTCGAGCGCTTTTCTGCTTGCTCTACCGACGGCGGCAGCTTCAATTGCTGCGCTGGCCTGTATGTTTAGTCCGAAGGCGATTGATTGGGCTGCCCGCTCTTTCTAAGCTTCGATGGCGAACGCGTCGACTGACTCACCGCGCTGAACTAGTAGCGTGTCACCGACAACCGCAAGGCGCACGGGCACTTCCGGCTTGTCCGCATTATTTGCATGAGTGGACTTCGCAGCTGCAGGCAACGGGAGTGTGCCGATAATCTCGAGAGTCTTGGCATTCAATACCGCGACTCCGTCAGCGACTGGCATGAAAACATGCTCACCCCATGGAGCTGGGGTTCCTGTGGCCTCAGGAAACTCGAAATCCGGCGCCAGGGTGCTCGGGCGGAAGCCCAGTAAACCACGCGGCGACCACCACGTCATGTGATGGGGAAGATCCGTTGTAAAAGGCGCACGCGGGGCATCGCCGTTGGAGTTAGCTTCCGCCGGTGCTGGGCGCAGGGTAGTCTCATCCAGCGCCAATTCAGTCAGCATCGTGCCGTCCATACGAAAAACTCGGATGCGATTGTCTGACAGTACCGCCGCCGTATCCTGGCCAATCGATACCAGTGACATATCTGCAGTTACCGGACCAAGGTCAATATCGCTCTTGACCTCCGGTTTCCGAGACTCCTCCGGATTTGCCGCCTGCATGACCAGGCGCCCGTGACCATCGCAGTTGTTTACGACGGCCAGCAGCTCCACGCGCGTGAGCGCACTGATAATCGAACACTCCGGATGCGGCTGCATCTTCGGTTCCGGAGACGCTGGAATCTTGCCGTACTCGACTACTCGGACCAGGTCAGAGCGCCACAGCTCCAGGAATCCAGAGTCGTAGACACCCGCGTATGAGTTCGAGCGCACGGCGGCAGGGCTGTCAGCCGCAATCGATTTACGGGTCGCGACATACTGCCCCGAGTCGGGCTTGAGTGCAACGGTCTCACCGCAGCCAGCTGCCCCACGAAAAGTCGCGAAAACTTGGCCATCACTGCCCGAGAGCGCACAAAGCGGAATATCTCGTCGATAGTGCCAGCGCTCCGTGCCGTCGTTAAGCGAGATAGCACGCACGCCCTTGTTCTCAGCAACGATGAGGGAGTTGTCCATCACCAGTGGCGCCGGGGAGATGGTGTGCGTGCTTGTGCTTGCCGACGATTCAGTGGACCACACCGGCCGGAGAGTATGTGGCATTGCCTCCGGATCGTTCGCGGCCGGGGCTTGCGCTGTGCTGCTCGTCGGTGTCGTGGATTCAGTGCGATCGACCTTACGAGCCGGAGAAGCGACCCATGTCCAACCGACGACTAGCACTACGGCGATGATGAGAACTACTGATGCGATTCGATTGCGGCGCAGTCGGGTCTCTGCAGTGGTGGGCTCAGCGTTGGCTTGTGGTGACTGCAGCACGGTTGGAATGTCCTGTCGACGAGTGGTCGTGGCGAGAGGTGAGGCGGGGAGTTGGCACGCGCAGCGGCCTAGCTGCGACGATGAGAATTGGAGTGGCCGGCCCGCTTTGAGCTTCGTCCTTGGCCGCGATTGCGATGATGAGCCTGTGAGCGGTTGTTTCGCGGGCCTCTTCCGCCACGCCCGCGAGGTGGTCTGGAACCCAACACCGGGCGGGCTGGCCCGACCTTCTCATCGATCCCCTCGGGGATGTCTAGAGCTTCAGCGAGCTCGGGGGAGGTGGAAAACCACGTCGGAATCTCGGCCATGTCCAGGTCGAGAGCATCTGAAATAGCCTTCCACTTTGTGGTTTCATCCCAGCCGACGAGCGTAACGGCGACACCGCTGTGTCCCGCGCGGCCGGTGCGGCCGATGCGGTGGACATAGGTCATTTCGTCATCGGGCACCTGGTGGTTGATGACGTGGGTGACATCGTCGATATCGATACCGCGAGCCGCGACATCGGTTGCGACCAGGACGTCGACGTCGCCATTGCGGAACGCCGTCAGCGAGCGCTCACGTGCAGGCTGGCCCATATCGCCGTGGACGGCGGTGACCAGGAAGCCGCGCTCGCCGAGCTGCTCAGCAACCGAGGCGGCGCCGCGCTTCGTGCGAGCAAAAATGATGGTGCGACCACGACCGTTGGCTTGCAGGATGCGGGCAATGACCGAGACCTTATCCATCTGGTGCGATTGGAAAACAATCTGTTTAGTGGTCTCGTGGACTGTGGCCTCTTCCTCGCCTGATTCAGCGCGGATGTGCACCGGGCGATTCATAAAGGTACGTGCGAGAGTCAGAATTGGGCCCGGCATTGTTGCCGAGAAGAGCATGGTCTGACGTTCATCTGGCACCGCAGCCAGAATCTTCTCGATGTCCGGAAGGAAGCCCAAGTCGAGCATCTCGTCGGCCTCGTCGAGAACCAAAATCTTTACGCCTGACAGCTCTAGATTATTGCGCTGGTAAAGATCGATGAGACGGCCGGGAGTACCGACGATGATGTCCACGCCGCGGTCTAGCTGTTCAATCTGTTCCTCATAGGGGCGGCCACCGTAAATAGTGCACACACGCAGATTGGTTGAGTGCGCAGCGCGGGCCAAATCCTCGCCGACCTGCACACATAGCTCACGGGTGGGGACGATGATGATTGCGCGGGCAGTGCCATCCGGTTCTGGAATGCGGGCGTCATCAAAGACGCGGTCAATAAGGGGGACACCAAAACCAAGAGTTTTTCCCATTCCAGTACGGGCTTGGCCGATGATGTCCGTGCCGTCGAGCGCCAAGGGCAGCGTCAGTTCCTGGATGGCAAATGTGCGGGTGATTCCTTCGTCGGCGAGTGCGTCGCAGATTTCCGCGGCGACCCCCAATTCGACGAATGTCGGGGACTGGGACTCTGCCACGGCGACTCCTTTGCTGTTTGTAACCTCACGTGACACGACGGCTTAATCGGTCTCTCTAATCCTAGCCGCTTTGGGAATGGTTATGATGTCACCTATGGACATCACTATTGGATTTGCAGACAATACGCGTGAGCTGAACATTGAAAACGTCGCTGGTGGCGAGGAGGTCAAGGCTGCGATCTCCCAGAAGCTGGCTGCTGGCGAAGGTGTGATTGAGCTCAGCGACGGCGCTGGTCAGGAGTACCTGATTAATGCTGACAAGGTCGCCTACGTCCGTACCGGTAATAACGCAGACCGTAAGGTTGGCTTCTTCGCCTAATGACGCAAGAACCCTTTCTCGTACGCATTGCAAGGAGTTGGGGGTGGCGAGCCTATGCCATCCCTGTACTTGTGGTGCTCACAGTCATCATTCTCTTCGACATCTTCACTGCTGAAGATGATTCTTCAGGTTCCGGCACTGGCACTGTCGCCTCGCAGAGTGGCAATGGTCGCCCTGGTCCGGTGCCCGGTGAGGGATACGGTGATGGTTACGAGGGAGGGCAGTTGCCACCCGGTCCGGCCTTTGCCACGGAACCCTCGGGAAATTTTAAAGATGTTACCGTGGCGCATCCCCGTGTTGGGGAGGGGCGCGACAATGCGGTCAGGTATTCCGTGGAAATTGAAGACAACATTGATGTTCCTTCGATTGGTGGCGAGCGCGCCTTTGCAGAGACGGTGAACTCGATTCTGGCCGATCCACGTGGCTGGACAGCTAATCCAGATTTTTCTTTCGAGGCAGTGCCTCGCGACCAGGATCCGACGATTGTCGTGCAGCTTTCCGCGACTGGAACCGCACATCAGCTGTGCGGCAACACCTTGGGAATGGAGACCTCCTGTTACCTGTCTGGGCAGCGGGAAGGTGAGCCTGGGCGCGTGGTCGTCAGTATCGCCCGGTGGGTTCGAGGTGCCCTGCCTTTTGAGGGGGACCTGGGATTGTATCGCCAATACCTTATTAATCACGAGGTTGGTCACGGACTTGGGTACGCGGTTCACGAGCCCTGTCCGAGGGACGGCGGTATCGCGCCAATCATGATGCAGCAGACCCTGAGCGTGTCGAACGATGAACTGCACAAAATCGACAGCAGCGAGGTCTATCAGGTCGATGGTAAGACGTGTTCTGTCAACGGCTGGCCGTACCCATTTGGGGCGGACGACGATACGGCCGCACCGACTCAGAAAGCAAGGTAGTAGCAGATTATGATCGCCACTCCTCCCGACCGTGTTTTAGAGGCCTTTGGTGCCGAGGGCGAGCCGCATCGTGCCGGGCGAGCTTGGGACAATGGCTGGGTCTACGACGATTCCATTGTCCTTTCGCCGGTACATAATTCGGCGCAGGCGCTGTGGTCTGCAAAGGTTCGCAGTGCGCTAGATGTCGATGGCGTCCGAGTGGCGAAATCCGTGCGTACCAGTGACGGCCGCTTAGTCATTGCTGGGTGGCAGGCTCGTCATTTCATCCCGGGGGGATTCGCGCCACGTGCCGATGAAACCATTGTGGCCGCTGGTCGCGTGGAAGAGTCGCTTGCCAGTATTGAACGGCCACAGTTCCTCCTTGATAAAGAGCCCGATTACTTCGTCATGTGTAATCGCGCAGCTTGGGACTCTGACCCAATCGGCATCCTCGAGCAGCTTCTCGACGCGGATAGCGTCCCCCGCGCCGATTGTGCCGAGGCTCTCACGATCTCCGGTGATCTTCTCCAGCTGCGGGCAGAGATGGTTGTGCCAACGGAGCTTCTGCAGGTCTGTCACGCAGACCTCGTCGGCACGCTGCTTTACGACGGCACGGCCGCCCCGGTTCTCACCGATATCGTGCCAGCGTGGCATGTCCGTGGTTGGACAGCTGCCTTGGCGGCAGTGGATTGTCTGTCCATGATGGGGGCTGATGAGGAGCTACTGCGGCGCTTCGATCACCTGCCGGATTTCGGTCAGTTGCTCGTTCGTGCGATGTGTTATCGACTTTTTGTCCACGCTGTTAGTCCAGAATCGCAGCCGAGTGCGTATCGCGGTCTGTTCCGCGCGGCTTCGCTAGTTCGCGCGTTTGTGTCTAAGTAACGCCGGGCAGTATTTACGGGAGTTTTTGGGACGGGGGTACTTTTCTCCTTATTTCGAATGGGTGTTCGAGTATCGGTCCGGAGGTTGTGCCACAATGGTGCACATGAACGTAGATGGAATGCCGAAGGTTCGGTTCGTCCAGGAGGAACCTCCTCGTCGTCGGCAGTGGTTGGGTACTGCGGTAGAGGCGCTTTTCCCTTCCCATAATCAGGCGCTCGTGGTAGAGAACAAGCTTGTAAACCAGCCTGTTGTGCGCGTTTTAGGCGGCCCAGGGACTGGAAAGAGTTCGCTGCTGGCAGATCTCGCGGTGGACTACATGCAGGCGGGCATTCCGGCGGACAGTATTTTGGTGGTGTCACAGTCAAAAGAGGCCGCTGCGGAATTGAGGCGGGATATTGACAGGCGTTTTTCCTCTGAACTGGGGGAAGGCGGTTCGGTCGGGGCAGGCCAAGGTGGCATGGTGCGTGCCGTGCATTCACTTGCCTATGCAGTAGTACGTGATGCCGCCGTGAGTCGGGGAGAGCCTGAACCATCGTTGACCACTGGTGCACGCCAAGATGCTGTCGTGCGGCAACTTTTGGCCGGACATGCGGAAGATGGTGGTGCGTATTGGCCAGAGCGGTTGCGCCCGGCTCTCCCATTAGTCGGTTTTTCCCGTGCAGTTCGTGACTTTCTGCTGCGTGCAGCTGAGCGGGGGATTGATGCCCCGAGGCTTCAGCAGCTCGGCGTGGACTATGGCATTGAGTCGTGGTGTGCGGCTGGCAAGTTTATGGCGGAGTATCAGCAGACTATGCGGTTGGCGTGGGAGCCCAGCCTGAACGCTGCAGAGATTGTCTCTGCGGCATTGATGGAGCTGGATGCAGACGCGCAAGCACTGGCTCGGTGGGGAAAGTCGGTGGTGCTGGTCGATGATGCTGAACACCTATCCCCGGAAGCTGCGCGTCTTGTGGATCGGTTTGTGTCGCAGGCGGCGGTAGCCGTCATTACTGGTGATGAAGATCAATCGGTATTCCACTTCCGCGGTGCTAATAATGACTATCTCCGGAGGACTGGTGAGGCCGAGTGCAAGGCAATCCACTTGCAGCAGTCTTACCGCTGTAACGCTGATATCGCGGATTTAGTCAACGCAGTTTCTCAGCGCTTGCCTAAGGCTCCTGCATACCGTGGCATTGTCGGTTCAGTTGGAGCACAGGAAGCTCGTGAATCCGAAGTTGGAAACAACAGCGATACCGTCGCAGCGGAAAACTCGTACGCAGCTAAAAGTGCAGTAAAAATAGCTATTCATCCTTCTGAACGTGCACAGCGAGCCACAGTCGCGGACTACTTCCGGCGCCTTCATATTGACGAGGGAGTGGCATGGAAGGATATGGCGGTCATCGTCCGGTCCGGTGCAGGGGAGTCCTCTCTGTTCCGTGCGTTGTCGCGTGCGGGTGTGCCTGTGCAGATTGACCCAACGGACATCGTGCTAAGTCATCAGCGATTGGTGCGAGCGCTGATGGTGGCGTTGCGGGCAACTATGAACCAGCTCGATGACGTGGAGTGGGACGAGTTCCTCTCCGGCCCATTGGTCAACATGGATCCGATTGTCAAAGAGCGTCTGCTGCGCGGAATCCGAAAGGCCGACCTGTTCGGCGGGGCCGCGATGACTCAGCTCATCGGAATCTTGAAGGCAGAGGGACTCACAGCTGAACATCTGGAGCTTATTGAGTCTCTGTCGCAGCGTGAACGTCAGGCGCTGCAGGTGCCGCTGGATCTGTTGAGCGCAGCTCGTGAAGCGTTGCGCGATGGTGTGGAAGCAACTTTGTGGGCAATTTGGCAGTCCACTGGTTTGGCAGACCATCTGGTGGCGGCATCGTTGCGCGGCGGTACAGCTGGCGCATCGGCTGACCGCGATTTGGATGCTGTGATGGCACTGTTCGACTTTGCTGGTGACCGTGTGGAGCTGAATCCAAAACTGACGGTTGACGGTTTTATCGCTTCTGTGGAAGAGCAGGAGCTGCCCATCGGCGCACGTGACCGTAGCGGGGTAGAGCGCGATGCCGTGCGCATTCTCTCAGCCCATGCGGCTCTGGGCAGGCAGTGGAAAGCAGTAGCAGTTGTCGGAGTCCAGGAAGGCCAGTGGCCCAGCCTCGGTGTGACTGGCTCGGTGATGAAGCAGAACGAGTTCATCGGTCTCGTTGATCACGGAATTGAGCCGCGGGAGTACATCAATTCCATGGCGGATGCGCTGGCGGAGGAACGTCGTTTGCTGCACGTCGCGGTATCACGGGCGAGCGACAGGGTACTGCTGACCGCAGTCGATTCTCCTGACGATGTTGGAGTTCCCAGTCCGTTTATTATCGAGCTCGTTGAAAAGCTCGGTAATTCGGTGACGGAGCTGGTGAAACAGTCGGAAGCATCGTCGTCTGCGAACGGAGTCGGGGCTACGGCTAATGAAGCAAACGCCGGCAATCCGGATGTTGCAGAGGCAGAAGATGTCGCATGGGCCGGTGAAGGCCTGCCACGGGTGCTCTCTGTGGAGTCACTGCTGGCAGAACTGCGTGCAGCCGTTGTGGACGATGCGGAGACTGAGACGCGGCGTCGACAAGCTGCACGTCAACTCGCGCGATTGGCGCAGGTTGAGGTTGCTGGCGCACATCCAGACACCTGGTGGGGGCTCCGTGCACCGTCGACTTCGAAGCCGGTAAATGACAAGAAGCCGATGAGGATCAATCCCTCCAAGGTGGAAGCAACCCTGAGTTGTCCGTTGAAGGCCATGTTGGATAAATCAGCACCGACATCGGCCATGTATCTGGGCTCTCTACTGCATCAGGCGGTAGAAGCAGTCGCCAAGGGAGTGACTGTGCCTGAGGCTCAGTCTGAGATCCGGCGTGTTTTTGGGGACCTGTCCGATGATCCGGAGTGGCGTAAGCGTACTGAGGAAGAGACCTGGTTGACCGGGCTGGAGGATTGGCAGCGGTGGATTGAGACTAAGAAAGATATCGGAACCGAGGTCCCAGTAAATGTCAACATCAACGATGACATCGTGATTGTCGGACGAATCGACCGGTTGATTGAAGACGCTGATGGTGCAGTTCAAATCGTCGATATTAAAACCGGTAAGACAGCGCCCTCCGGTAAAGAAGTAGAAGGACACGCACAGCTAGCTACATATCAACTAGCGCTGTCGAAGGGGAAGCTCGTTGAAAGCGGAGATGGGCTCGCTGTGGACAACGGCGAAGGCATTGAACAATCTGGGGCATACCTGGTATTTCCGCGAAAGTCACACAATAAGACCATTATCACTAGCCGCGAACAGTCAAAGCTCACGGAAGACAAGTTGGCTGACTGGGAGCGTCGCGTAGAGCAGGTAGCACGTGCGACGTCTGGCCCGCGTGCCTTGGCGCTCGCTGGTGATCATTGCAAGTTCTGCACGCTTTCGAAGGCGTGCCCGGCAGCAGAAGGGAATCGGTAGTCATGTCGGAGGAACGAACCATCATTGATCCCGTCACCCTGTCGGAGATGATGGGGCAGGACTTTCCGCCCACCCCGCAACAAGCGGCGGTAATCGGTGCACCGATGGAACCAATGCTTGTTGTCGCCGGTGCCGGTGCTGGTAAAACAGCGACAATGGCTGCCCGTGTTGTGTGGTTGGTCGCCAACGGCTTTATCCGCCCAGAAGAAGTTCTAGGTTTGACCTTCACCAGGAAGGCAGCGCGCGAGCTCGGCGTCCGTATCCGCCAACAGCTGAATGCGCTTGCTTCCTCCGCTGCATTTCGTGCACAAGCTTCACCAGAGGTATTAGCAAGCCTCGAGGTCATTGCCCCAACCACGCTTACTTACGATGCTTATGCCTCTGAAGTCGTGAGCAATTATGGTCTTTTGCTGCCGACGGAGCCGGGGGTCACCATTATGGATGGCGCGACGCAGTGGCAGTTGGCCTGGGAAACAGCTCGCAATGTGACCGAAATTGATGTCGATATTGCGCCATCAACGCTGGCCAGTCGCATTATTGAGCTGGGGTCGAACATCGACTCAAACTTATCTACCCCGCAGGCGATTCGCGAGGAAACCGAAGCGTTCATCAGCAATATTGAGCAGACCCCGCAGAAGGGTAAACGCGAGGGACTAATTGGCGATCTACAGGGCATCGTCGATAAGCAGCGGGAGAGATTAGAGATTTTGCCGCTGGTAGAGCAGGTTCGAGCTCGGTGCAATGAAGAAAATGTCGCCACCTTCGGTATGCAGATGGCTCGGGCGGCCCGGCTAGCCACCGACTTCGCGGAAGTCGGGGAGGAGGAGCGGCGTCGCTTTAAGATCATCATGCTCGACGAGTACCAGGACACGTCGCACACACAGCGGCTGTTCCTGCGTGCGCTGTTCTCCGGTGGTTGTGTCACCGCTGTCGGCGATCCGATGCAGGCAATTTATGGCTGGCGAGGAGCAACGGCCGAAAACCTTGTGCAGTTTGTCAATGATTTTCCGCGGTCGGATGGGCAGCCAGCGGAGAAAAAGCAACTGACCATTTCTTGGCGAAACCCGCAGTCAGTGCTGCAGCTTGCTAACGCAGTCTCCGACCGTGCTTTTGCGGGGCAGGCTCGTACGGTAGAGGCACTGGATGCAGGGCCAAAAGCAGGCCAGGGCGAGGTGCAGCTTGCTTTCACTGCAACCGGTGAGGAAGAAGTTGCATACATCGCAGATTGCATGGAGACGCAATTACGCGAATGTGAAGCAGCTGGCAACAAGCTCGATGCCGCCATCCTGGTTCGGACAAATGCTGAATCGGCTGTCTATTTAGATGCACTGTCTGAGCGGGGTGTGCCTGCAATCATTGTAGGACTCGCTGGATTACTGCACTTGCCCGAGGTCATGGATATCACCTCGGTGATGAAGATATTGGTCGACCCCAGTTCAGACCAGGATGCTCTGCGTCTGCTACTCAGCCCACAGTTCAATTTGGGTGCCGCAGACGTGGAGGCACTTCGCACTCGTGTAGATCAGCTGGCAATCGCAGGAAAGGACGAGTTGGCCCGCAAGAAGGGCAACGTCGAAGAAACTTCAGACTCCTCACCGCTTTCCCAGCTCGCTCGCCAGTATGACAAGCTCGTGGAAGATGCCGAAGCAGCATCGTCCGCGGTGGGGCTGGGGCACGCCATCGCCGACCCGGATATTCGTTTTTACGACGGCACCCCGCTGGCGCGCGGCAGTGTGGAAAAAAATGGGCGGTTGGTCTGCAGCGAGTCACTGAACTACACAGATGAAGCAATGGTGCGCATCGCACAGTTGGGTGCAAGCCTACGAAAACTACGCCGGTTCTCGCTGAATAAGCCTCTGCCGGAACTGGTCGAGGACATCGCTACTGAGTTTGGAATTCGCGTAGAAGCAGCGGCTGGACAGTACGGTTCCGCTACCGCGATAACCAGGCCGACAACCGCACATCTGGATAGGTTTGTCGATATCGCTGCGACGTATTCTCAAAATATCTCGGACGATGTGACAGGGTTTTTGAACTATCTGGAATTCGCTGTCGAACACGATGATGGCTTGGAACGGGCACCTATGAACATGCCGGAAAACTGTGTCCAAATCATGACTATGCACAAGTCAAAGGGCTTGGAGTGGGAAACGGTTGCTGTTCCGGGCATCACCACTAGCAAGTTCGACAGAGTTGATTTGTCATCGTGGCTGACCAATTCAGTTCAGCTTCCTCCTGGCGCAATTACTCAAGTGGATCCGCTAACGGCTAGTGCAGAAACAACAGAGGATGCAACGCAGCTTGCAGCAGGCGATTGGGCTCCTGTCGCTGATTCTGTCGACAGCAACGCCCCCGAACTGGACATATCAGGCACCGATAACCAGACCGACCTCAACAAGGTGATCAAAGCCTACAAGGAAGAGCTGCGAGAAGTGGAGAGGGAAGAAAAACAGCGCCTCTTCTACGTTGCCATGACTCGCTCCGCGAAAAAGCTCATTGTCACTGCAAGCAGGCGGCCTAATCCGAGCTTGAAGAAACCCACCGACGTGTCGGCGGACTTCGCAGCCATCGCCACTCAATTCAGTGACTATGTGGTGTCGTGGACAGATGGGGAGGACCCTGAGGTAGAGGACACTGAAGTCGATTTGGACTGCGACACTGCGGTTGATGGGGTGGTCTGGCCCGTCGATACCCTGGGCAACCGCCGAGATAGTGTGCAGCGAGCAGCCGAAAGCGTCATGCGCTACATGGGCGAAGACCAGGATGAGCGCCCCATTGCAGGTGACCTGTCTGAGGTATGGGAAACGGAAACGACCATTCTCGTGGATGAAATCCTTCGAGCTAAGGCCGCGGAGATTCATCTACCAATGCCGACAAGCATGTCCACTAGCGAATACCAAGCGATGATTGCGGATCCGGTCGCGTTTGCTCGTCGGAAAGCACGCCCGGTGCCGTTTAAGCCAAACCGATTCGCGCGCCGAGGTACGGCATTCCACGCTTGGTTGGAGAATCGCTTCGGTGCACACAGTCTGCTGGACGATGAGGATCTCTTCGGGGATCAACTGGATGACTTCCTCGGCACAGAACAAGTCGCGTCCGAACGCGAACTGGAGAAATTGAAGGCGAATTTCGAGGCATCTGAGTGGGCTGACCGCACGCCAACGCATGTAGAGGTGCCGTTTGAAATTGCCATCGGGCAGAGGCGGGTCGTCGGCCGAATCGACGCGGTGTTTAACGACAACGGGAAGTGGAGCGTCATTGACTGGAAGACAGGCCAGATGCCGCGCGGAAAGGAAAGGGAAGTAGCGGCGCTACAGCTGGCGATTTACCGCCTGGCGTGGTCGGATAGGCTGCGCGAGATGGGAATGGAAACTGCCCTCGAAGACATTGAAGCCGGGTTCTTCTACGTTTCGGCAGGACGGACGCTAATACCAGATGAAGCGCTACTGCCAAGCAGGATAGAGTTAGACAGGAAAATGCGCGAGCTGATTGGATAATCATCTACGTATGTAACTGCCGCGTGGCCGTGGCCAGTTATCCAGGTGAAAGCAGCAGTTTGTATGCGCTATTTTTCACCGGGAGGAGTTTTCATGAAAGGCAGGCGAGGAGCGGTTGCGTAATCCAATTCGGAAATCTTCGGGATACGAAACCGGGCTCAATGATCTTCCCGGGCATGCACTGCTGGGAGTCATTGGTCTGCCTGAGTCCGCGCCGAAGAATCCTTGGCGGCTAATCATACGTCGTTTGAACTACGCCGTGTTTTTGCTGCTGATTGCATCCGTCGTGGTCTACTACGACCACGACGGATACACGGAGCCTCTCACCTTCATCGATGCGGTGTATTACTCGGCTGTCAGCCTGTCGACGACGGGTTACGGTGACATCACGCCGGTGACACAGAGGGCTCGATTACTCAATATTTTGATCATTACGCCACTGCGCGTGGCCTTCCTTGCTCTCTTGGTCGGTACTACTCTGACCGTTTTGACCCAAGAATCTCGGAAAACCCTGCAAATTCAGCGCTGGAGGAGACAGTTGCGCAACCACACCGTCGTTATCGGATACGGCACCAAGGGTCGTTCTGCCATTGCAGCTCTTCTCGCGGACGGCGTAGATCCGGCAGAAATCGTTGTTATTGATACGGACAAGGAAGCACTCGATCACGCTTCGAATCAAGGCTTGGCGACGGTGCATGGGTCGGCTACCAAATCCGATGTGCTGAAGTTAGCTGGTATTCAGCGTGCCCGCTCTATAGTCGTTGCACCGAACAAAGATGACACAGCGGTGCTGGTCACGTTGTCGGTCCGTGAGTTGGCGCCGGGTGCCTCAATTGTGGCCTCGGTGCGTGAATCAGAAAACCGCCACTTGTTGACGCAGTCAGGTGCAGACCAAGTGGTTATTTCTTCTGAAACCGCCGGCCGAATGCTGGGGCTGGCCACGGTGACTCCTTCGGTGGTTGAGATGATGGAAGACCTCCTGAGCCCGGATGAAGGATTCTCTGTTGCAGAGAGGCTGGTCACCGAAGAGGAAATCGGTGCCAGCCCACGGCACCTCGCGGATATTGCACTCGGCGTGGTGCGCTCGGGTGAGCTGTACCGAATTGATTCACCGGAGTGTGAGTCGGTGGAGCCAGGCGACCGGCTGCTGTACGTCCGCCGTGTCTACAGCAATGACGAATAGCACTCGACCAGTTTAAAAATGGGGTCTAACAACTTTTGACTTACTCAGAGGCGGATGTGAACAAGCCGGATTATCTAGCTGGGCTGGATCCAGACCAGCGCGAGGCAGCAACGGCTCCGATGGGGCCGGTGTGCATTCTTGCTGGAGCCGGTACAGGTAAGACCCGAACAATTACTCATCGCATCAAGTACCTCATTGACCAGGGGTTTGTGCAGCCGCAGAAGGTATTAGCGGTGACATTTACCTCGCGTGCAGCAGGGGAGATGCGCGACCGCCTGGCAAAGATGGGAACGCCTGGAGTCCAGGCGCGTACTTTCCACTCGGCAGCTCTTCGCCAGCTGCGCTACTTCTGGCCCCAAGTCGCCGGTGATATGCCCTGGCAGCTGTTGGATGACAAGAAATTCCGTGTCGTCGCCCAAGCAGTACGCCGGGTGGGCCTGGACACCTCCAAGGAAACGATCCGCGATGTCATGGGCGAGATTGAGTGGGCGAAGGCCACTCTGGCCGGTGCGGATCAGTACCAGGCCGCGCTGCGGGAGCATGGGCGCACGGCACCTCTGTCTGCGGAAAAAATTGTCGATTGCTATCGCGCTTACGAGGACATAAAAACCACTCCTGACGGGCTATTGCTTGACTTCGACGACCTGCTCATCCACACCGCCGGTGCGATGGAGAATTCCCGTGCAGTGGCGGAGGAATTCCGCAACCAGTATCGGTGCTTCGTCGTCGATGAGTACCAGGATGTCACCCCGTTACAGCAGCGAGTTCTCAACGCCTGGCTGGGAGACCGTGACAACCTCACAGTTGTCGGGGACGCCAACCAGACGATCTACTCCTTCACAGGGGCGACTCCGCAGTACCTAATGAACTTCTCTCGGGACTACCCGGAAGCCACAGTTGTCCGCCTGCAGCGGGACTACCGATCGACCCCACAGGTCGTCGAGCTGGCCAACAATGTCATCGGCCGTGCGCAGGGGCGTATCGCCGGCTCGCGGCTGAAGCTGATTGGGCAGCGTGAAGACGGCCCGGAGCCGACTTTTAACCAGTACGACGATGAGCCGATGGAAGCTCGCGCGACCGCGCGCAGCATCAAGCGGCTTATCGACGCAGGAACGCCGGCATCGGAGATTGCCGTTTTGTACCGCATCAACGCACAGTCCGCAGTTTTTGAGCAGGCTTTGTCCGAGGTAGGAGTCGCCTACCAGGTTCGTGGCGGGGACGGTTTCTACCAGCGTCCCGAGATCCGCGATGCCATCGCTGCACTTGTGCGAGTTTCCCGTTCCTCACGGACTGTTCCGACATTGCAGGGCACGAATCTGTTGGATTTGGTCAAGCAGGTTTTCGCGGGTCTTGGCATGACTGACCAAGAGCCGGAAGGCGCTGGTGCCAGGGAACGTTGGCAGTCACTACGCGCCCTATTTGACCTGTGTAAAGACATCGTTCATGCCAACACCGAGGTCAATATCCAGGCGCTCCTCGGCCAATTGCACACCCGGCAGCAGGCCAAACATCCACCGACGCTGGATGGCGTGACGCTGGCTAGCCTGCATGCAGCCAAGGGGCTGGAGTGGGATGCGGTGTTCCTCGTTGGGCTTACCGACGGTTCGCTGCCTATCCAACATGCGCTGAATAAATTCGACCGTTCTCCTGCGCAGGGGGCGGAAGCCATCGAAGAAGAGCGCCGTCTGTTCTATGTCGGCATTACTCGAGCCCGCGAACATCTGGAGCTATCTTGGTCATTGTCGCGGACAGAAGGCGGCCGCAGGTCACGTCGCCGCACACGATTCCTCGATGAACTCGACATTGATGTCTCTGACTACTCGGCTGAGGCACAGCGAAGCTCAAGGAGCTCTAGTTCCCGCAGTAAGCGTCAGCAGTCCAAACAGTGCAAGGGCTGTACTAAGCCATTGCACACCGATGCCGAGCGGATTTCAGGGCGTTGTGAAGAGTGCCCAGTCAGTGCGGATCCTGCACTACTGGAAGCATTGCGTGCATGGCGCTTGGAAATGTCGAGGGAAATGACGGTCCCCGCATTCGTAATCTTCTCCGATGCGACCCTTCTGGCCATCGGTGAGCAGCAGCCGACTACGCCGGAGGAACTTCTGCAGATTCCCGGAATTGGAGAAGCGAAGCTCAATCATTTCGGCGAAGGCATCTTGGGAATCGTCAATTCTTTCGTGAATTCCTAGTCAGATTCTGCTCAAGGCACTTCGAATTACATGAACTGCATCTGCGAGTTTCCATGACCACACACTGGGCACTGCGGGTGGGGAGCAACAGTAGTGCGAGTGATATCGAGGCTTTCCAGATCTATGCGCACCTCCGTTGCACATAGATCTGAGAGATCCGGCCGCCGCAGCTGCCCAACCAACAGTGGCACCGCTGTGTTCAGCCATTCCGGTGCGGCCACGGGCGTAAAAGTGCGAAGCTGTAGCGCAATCAGTGCCCGAACGGGGTCGCGGTCTCGTCGATAAGCTTCGAAACACATCGAGCAGGGTCCTTGACCTGGTTGAACAAGTGGCCCAAGAATCAGTGCCCCATCGCGGAAATGCGTGTGCAGATGCTCAATTCCACGATGAAACAGAGCGCGAACCAAGGGCATGCTCGGTACTTCCATGCCCGTGACCACCGCGAGCCCGATCTCTTCCGGTGTGGATTGAGATATTTTCAGCGTCGCATTGCGGGTGGGCGACATTGCCGTCGTCCAACTACCACAACCCGTGCGACGAAGCTCCTTTAAAAGTCCGGTGCGCAAGCTGTCCCGACCAATCAGCGTAATCCTCCGCCGTGTCGGTGGTTTTTGGACCAGTGCGGCTCGGTGAAGGTCGGAGATAAGTGCGGTAATGAACTGCGGTGACAGTTTGTCGTGACTGTCAGTAAAGGCCTCGCTTAAGGTGCTACCTCTATGAGCTGCAAGAAGCGCCGAGAAGACAGGCCCCGGCGGGGTGCCGTCGGAAAGCGGCAGAATCATGCTGCGCTCCGGTTCCACGCCGAACTGAATCCGCGCGCCTGGGCGCATGACAATCGGTACCTCCGGCCGCAGCGCGTAGTCCGTGGCAGGCGCGGCAAGTGTTTGTGCCGCGGGTGCGTCCGAACCTATTACGCCAGCCGTACCATCCCGCCCCCGAGACGTATCCCTGTATTCCCCCATAAAAATATCTTTTACCCCGGGGCCAGCTTTTACGCAATCGCAGCGCAGAGCATATACGCTTAAAAAGCATGAGCACCAAGCGACCTGAGTACGGCCCGGATGTTGAGGTTCGGCGCTCGAAGCGCCGCCGCCGTACTGTGTCCGCCCGCGCGGAGGGAAACCGGATCATTGTCATGGTTCCGGACGATCTCAGCGCCGCTGCGGAAAAACAGCAGGTCAATGAAATTGTTGCGCGAGTGCGGAAGAAAGTTGGCAGCAACCTGGATAATTCCGAGCTGGAGCGCCGCGCACGGCTGCTCTCTCGTACGGTGCTGGAAGATCGCCCGCGGTTCGAGTCAATCAAATGGGTCAAGAACATGTCGCGCAGGTGGGCATCCGTCACCGGCGGTGTCGATAGTCCTGGGCGCATTCGCATTTCGCACAGGCTTGCCGACGTCCCGGGGTACGTCCTCGACGATGTCATTGTGCACGAACTGGTGCACACTTTCGTCGACGGTGGTCATACCGAAGAGTTCTGGTATTGGGCGGCAAAAGCCCCGTACCACGAACGGGCACGGGGCTATTTAGAGGCGTATCAACGCTGGGGAACCCAGAGCTAACTCGCTACTTATCGTCGTCGGCGTCACTGTCGTTGCCCTCAGCCGCGCGCTTTTCGGCCTCTTTGCGCAGCTGCTCTTCAAGCTCTGCGATCGGGTCGAAGTCATCGTTTTCCGAGCCGCCAAGGACCGAATCAATAAAGGCCGCGGGTTCATCCAAATCCTCTGCCACGGGCAGGAAGTCCGGGTGATCCCAGACCTTGTCGCGTCGCTCGATGCCCACAGCGGTGGTCAGACGGTGCCACAAGTTGGTTGCCTCACGCACCTTGGGGGATCCGAGGTCAATGCCGGTGGCTTTCTCCAGCGCCTGTTCAGCACCTTCGGTGGCGCGGCGACGACGCCAGGCTTCATCCAGCTGTGCGGCACCCGATAGACGCTCACCGAGGGCATCGGTGACAACCATGTCCACCCATCCCTCGACCAGTGCTAGCAGCGTCTGGAAACGAGTACGAGCATTCTCGTTACGAGAACGAATCTTCGGGCTCAGATCCATATTCTGCAGCTCGCTCATAGCCTCCTGCATACGCTGCGGATCCTGCATGTTCTCAATATCCAGACCGCGGGCGGCCTCTTCAATCGCCGAGTAATCGATGACGATGCCGGCAGCGTATTCCTCGACAGAGGAAATCATGCGTTCAGCCAGCCATGGCACGCGGTCGAAGAGACGTTGGTGGGCAGCTTCGCGGGCAGTGGCGTAGATAAACAGATCGCGCGCTGGAACCTCGAGTTCCTCCGCGAGAGCGACGAGATGCGTTGGCAGCAGTACCGCCGCACCAGTGGTGTGTAGCGGCAGCCCGAGGTCAGAACCAGTCAGGCTCGTCTGTGCCAACTCCGCCAGCGCATTTCCTAGCTGAGTACCGAAACTCATCGAGTTCATCTGGCGCATGATGCCCAGCATCGGCCCCATCATCTCGCGAGCTTCCTCTGGAACACCCTCGAGGGAGGCATCACTCATGCGGCTGGCGACGGGATCGACAAGGCGAGTCCATGTCGACTTGGTGTTCTCCAACCACTGCAGGCTATTCCACGCTTCTACGCGGTTGACACCAGCCGGCAGGGAGGTGACGTCATCTAGCCACAGTTCGGCCAGGCGCAGGGAATCAGTCAGCGCCTCGCGGGCCGAGTCCTTCACCGGAGCCGGGTTACCAAGACGGGTCCGCGCAACGCGCTCGGCCGCGTCGTAGTTGACAGGGCCAGAGTTAGACTCCTGGAATCGCTGCCCCATGCCGGAGAACATCTCGCCGAACTGGTTGAGAATATCGCCCAAGTTCGGCTGGTCCCCCTTGCCGGAGGCGCCGCTGCCGGGCTGCCCGGGGCCGCCGAAACCGAAGCCACCGGCGCCGCCCATGCCACCGAAGGGAAACCCGAAGAAACCGAAAGGACCGCCCTGGCCGCCCTGACCGCCCTGACCGGAGTCATTGTTGCCAGCGTCGTCGCGATCGTCATCATTGTCGTTCGGACCAAAGCCAAATCCGTTAGAACTCATGCTCCCACCGTACCGGGCAATGACCCGCGTGAGTACTTAAAAGCACCACTTTATTGGCAACTTCGCGCCCAGCGAACAGACACGGACAAGATTCATCAGGTGTCCAGTAGGCAGATAGCGAGAATGTAGGGTGTTATTTGTGAATCGTCGTACCCAAACTCTTGTTGCGGGCGCTGTGCCCATCGCCGCGTTGGCAACTGTGCTCTCGCTGCCAACGCTGACAGTGCCCTATGCCGCGCAGGGGCCTGGCCCGGTCTTCGATGTTCTCAGCGATGTCGAGGGCAAGAGCATTATCTCGGTCAGTGGCAGTGCTGCGGACTCCGAACTCTCTAAGGGCACGCTGGATATGACAACCGTCGCAGTCAGACATAACCTGACATTGCCGCAGGTCATTGGCCTGTGGTTCGATCGTGACAACGATATCGTCCCCATTGAGGCGGTCTTCCCTCCGGGCCAGAGTCAGGACGAGGTGGAAGAGGAGAACAAGGCTGCATTCACCGAGTCAGAGGCCAACGCCACCTCCGCTGCGCTGGCACATCTCGGGTTGCCGATGGAAGTCACCGTCGCCTACACAGTGCCGGATAGTCCCGTCGATGGGCGACTGCATGAAGACGATGTGATTCTCGCCGTGGATGGGGTGGCCGTAAGCAAGCCTGAGCAAGTCAAGGCGATTATTGCCGGACGCAACCCGGGCGATACTGTCACGTTGAGGGTCAAGTCTGCGACCGTCGACAAGCAGAAGACTGCTAAGGGCGAGGACTCTGCCCCCGAGAAAGCCGTCGATATTTCTGTGACACTGGCGGAAAATCCGCATCAGAAGAATGCCGCGCTGCTCGGCGTTGGGATGGGGGCGCAATCCGCGGACGACACCAAGGTTGAGTACCAGCTCAGCGGCATTGGAGGTCCGTCTGCGGGTCTCATGATGACGCTCGGAGTGATTGACAAGCTGAGTCCAGGCGATTTGACCGAGGGGCAGCACCTCGCTGGCACCGGCACTATTGACGCTGCCGGCAACGTGGGCGAAATCGGTGGCATTACACACAAAATCTCGGCCGCCCGAGATGAGGGCGCCGAGATGTTCTTCGTGCCGGAAGGCAATTGCGCAGAGGCTGTGACTGCCGACCGAGGCGATATGAAGTTGGTAAAGGTCTCTGTGCTTGACGACGCGCTTGCGGCAATCGAAAAGCCGGAGACCGCGCAGACCTGCTCGTAGTTTTTGTCGTAGTCCCTACGAGCAGCTGCTAGTTTCAGCTAGTTCTTGCTGAAGGCCTCGAAGTTTTGCTGAGACTGCCATTTATCAATCTCTGCCGCCGTTGCGCGCAACTGCGGGTCAAATTTGAGGTAGGCCTTTGTCTCGCGCGCAATGAGCCCGGACAGGACAATCAGACCGATGAGGTTCGGTAGCGCCATCAGGCCGTTGAGAGCCGAGGCGACGGACCAGACGGTTTCCAGATGAGTAACAGCGCCGACGAAGACTACGCAGGTGAAGACCGCACGGTAGAGACCGGTGCCGCGGCGACCGACCAGGGACTCGAATGCGCGCTCACCGTAGTAGGACCAGCCCAGCATGGTGGAGAATGCGAAGAAGACAACCGACAGCGTGACGATTGTGCCACCCCAGTGGCCAGGCAGACCGCGGGAGAATGCCTCAGCAGTCAGAGCGCCAGTGTCGACGTTGCCATCCTGCCAAACACCGGTGCTGATGATAACCAGGCCGGTGAAGGACACGACGATGATGGTGTCAATGAAGGTCTGAGTCATGGAGACCAGACCCTGACGAACCGGGTGAGTGGTCGATGCGGCGGCAGCGGCGATAGCACCGGAACCCAGGCCCGACTCGTTGGAGAACAGGCCGCGGGCAACACCCATCTGCAGGGCGAGAATGAGCGTGGAGCCTGCGAACCCACCAACGGCCGCGGTGCCGGTGAAAGCATCGGTGAAGATGAGCTTGAAGGTCTCGGGCAGCGCCGAGACATTGGCGACGAGCACCCACACGGCCGCACCGATGTAGAGCACAATCATCATCGGCACAAAGCCGGCGGTGATGCGGCCAATCGACTTAATGCCACCCATCAGCGCCGCACCTACCAGGATGAACATGATCATGCCGGAGAGCGTCGGATCGATGTCGAAGCTGTTTTCCAGGTTCGAGGCCACGGCATTGCCCTGGGTCAGGTTGCCGATACCAAACGCTGCCAGCGCAGCAAAGACGGCGAAGAGAATACCGAGCGTCTTACCAAAACCATTCGGGATGGCCTTGCGCAGGTAGTACTGCGGGCCACCGGACTGTTCGCCAGCTGCATCGACCTGACGGTACTTCACACCCAGGAATGCCTCGGAGTACTTCGATGCCATACCAAGCAGGCCGGTCACCCACATCCAGAACAGCGCACCGGGTCCACCCAGGCCGATCGCGGTAGCGACACCGACAATGTTGCCGACACCGACTGTTGCCGCGAGAGCCGTCGCAAGCGCCTGGTAGTTGGTGATATCTCCCTCGGCGTCTTCGTCGTTACGGTCGATGAGTCCGAGGCGCAGTGCCGGGCCGAGTTTGACCAGGTGAATTGCACCCAGGCGAATGGTCAAAATGATTCCGGTGCCGATCAGCGCGGGGATCAGGAGATACGGACTCCAAATAAAACTATCCGCCGCTGAGGCAAAATCGCTGAAGCTTTCCATGCTGTGGAACTTTACTGGTAGAAAGCCTAAATTCGATCATTAAATTCTCAGAAAATGATTATTGTGCTACTAATTCGCCACAAGTGGGGGTAAACACATTCCGACGAAAGCAAAAACTATTCCGCCAATCAGTGTGAGAGCAAGGTACCCACATGCCCTCCAAAAGTGTTGGTTCTTAAGGCGTACGATCTCTCCGGCGAGTGTGGACCACGTCGACAGGCCGCCGGCGAAGCCAATCATTACCGTCGCATAGGCCAGGGCAGGCGTCATGCCATTGCTTATCGACGTTCCCCGCGACCACACCACAGCAGCGACACCGGCGACGAAGCAGGCAATCATATTCGCGGTCCACGTTCCGGGCAGTTTGGAATCAGCCCACTTCACCGCAAGTTCGGCCAGCGCATAGCGCAGCGCTCCACCTACTGCCGCGCCAACTGCGATAGCGAGGATGGCAGAGAGTGCCGAGGAAAAAGAGCCGAGGAGATCGCCGGTCATTCCGCGACCTCCCATGTGCACTTGGTGCCCAACCAGTAGGCGAGAGGGCAGCACAGCAGGTGAATAAGTCCAACGCTCACAATCAGCACGACTGACGTGTCCGCCTGCGCCAACAAGAGAATGATAAATGCGGAGAAAGTGGTGAAACCGCCACAAAAGCCAGTACCGCAGAAAGCGGAAAGCCGAGGATTAGCAAACGCGATACTGCTGACCAGGCCGAAGAGAAAGCAGCCCAACAAGTTGATGACAGTGGTCGAAACTGCGCTAGTTCCCGAGCTCACAATCGCATCGATTGCCGCGCCGAGCAGAAAGCGACTTACCGCGCCAATAGCGGCACCGCCGGCGACAACCAGGGCCATGAGAACCTGCGCCCGTCCTGCTGATGGCAGTTTCGCAGCGACAGATTCCTCATTCATGGTGAAAACGCTAGCACAGTGGCGAAAGGGGAGGTAGGCGCCGACAATTCGGAATCTTTCACCAGGAGGTGTTCCCGTCGGCACGCGACAATCTACCTACTGCACCCTATTGCAGGGGCGAGTTTGCCTTACCGAGTGGTTCTTGCCATGCGCGCCGACCCTAAAACGGGGACACTGGGGAAGAGGAAGCGCATTTAAATCCGGTTTTCCCATTCCGGCCGGCTCGTCGGCGGTGAAATCGGTGGTTGCGCAGTTCGCCGATTCAGCAGGAGGATACCCACAATGGCTCATGAGCGCGCCGGGCAATTGGCCCAGCCATCCGACCTTATCGATGTCGCGGAACTGGTCACTGCTTACTACACAAAGCACCCGGATCCGAATAACCCCGACCAGAAGGTCGTCTTCGGTACTTCCGGTCACCGCGGTTCCTCCCTCGACGGCGCTTTCAACGAAGGCCACATTCATGCCACCACTCAGGCCATCGTGGATTACCGCAAGGGCCAGGGCATTGAAGGCCCGCTCTACGTCGGTCGCGATACCCACGGCCTGTCCGAGCCGGCAATGATTTCCGCCCTCGAGGTGCTCACGGCCAACGGCATCACCGTGATGGTTGACGCTCAGGATCGCTACACGCCGACTCCGGCCGTCAGCCACGCGATTCTGACGTACAACCGCGACGTGGAGGGAGGTCCGACGGGGAGTAGCTCCGCGCGTGCCGACGGCATCGTGATTACCCCTTCCCACAATCCGCCACGGGATGGTGGTTTTAAGTACAACCCGCCGACTGGTGGTCCGGCGGACGCGGATGCGACGGACTGGATTGCAGCTCGTGCCAATGAATACTTGGCTAAGGGCCTGGATGGGGTTGAGCGCCAGCTGGTGGATAAGGCCGGAGACCTCGTCGTAAAGCACGACTACCTCAACGCATACGTGTCGGACCTGCCGAATGTTGTCAACCTCGACGCCATCCGTGATGCCGGCGTGCGTATCGGCGCCGACCCAATGGGTGGTGCGTCGGTGGATTACTGGGGCGCAATTGGCGATGCGCATAACCTAAACCTGACTGTGGTCAATCCGCTGGTTGATGCGACCTGGCGTTTTATGACGCTGGATACAGACGGCAAGATTCGTATGGACTGCTCCTCGCCGAATGCGATGGCGTCCTTGATTGGTAACCGCGATAAGTTCGACATCTCCACCGGCAATGACGCGGACTCCGATCGCCACGGAATTGTGACACCGGACGCGGGTCTGATGAACCCGAACCACTACCTGGCCGTTGCCATTGACTACCTCTTCGCGCACCGTCCGGGCTGGTCGCAGGAGACTGCGGTCGGTAAGACGCTGGTGTCTTCGTCGATGATTGACCGCGTCGTTGCCAATTTGGGCCGCAAGCTCGTGGAAGTTCCAGTCGGCTTCAAGTGGTTCGTCCCGGGTCTGCTCGGCGGCACCATCGGCTTCGGTGGTGAAGAATCCGCTGGTGCATCGTTCCTGCGTCACGACGGCACTGTGTGGTCTACCGATAAGGACGGCATCATCCTGGACCTCCTGGCCAGCGAGATCAAGGCTGTGACCGAGAAGACTCCATCGCAGCTCTACGCAGAACTCGCCGATAAGTACGGTGCCCCGGCTTACGCCCGCACTGATGCGGACGCAACCCGTGAGCAGAAGGCAATCCTGAAGAAGCTCTCGCCGGAGCAGGTCAAGGCCGACACCCTGGCAGGGGAGACTATCACGGCCAAACTGACTGAAGCACCGGGCAACGGCGCTGCGATTGGTGGCCTCAAGGTGGTTACGGAGAACGCTTGGTTCGCGGCGCGTCCGTCGGGCACTGAAGATAAGTACAAGATCTACGCGGAGTCCTTCAAAGGCGCGGATCACCTGGCACAGGTTCAGGCTGAGGCACAGGACGTGGTTTCGGCAGTTCTGAACGGGTAATCGGTAACCATTGGGCTAGCTGTAAACAGTTAGCCTGTACTAACATTTCTGTGTATGAAGAATTTCGTAGGCGTGGTGGCACGATTCGGCCTGGCTGCAGTTTGGTTGTACTCGGGTCTTATCAAACTACTGAACCCGCTGGAATCGCGTCAGGCAGTTCAAGCTTATGAGCTGCTGCCGAGCGATTTGGTGCCGATGGTAGCGGTTGCGCTGCCCGCTTTCGAAGTTATCCTCGGACTCCTGCTGGTATTGGGGCTTTTCTTGCGCCCGGTAGCGGTGTTGTCTGGCGCGCTCTTGCTGGTGTTTATCGGCGGCATTATCTCGGCGTGGGCGCGCGGCCTGCAGATTGACTGCGGTTGCTTTGGTGGCGGTGGCTACGACGAGAACGCTGACGCGGTTTCATATCTAAAGTCAATCGCCCGAGACATCGGTTTTCTGGCCTTGGCTGTATTTGTGTACGTGTGGCCGTGGAAGAAGTTTGCCATTTACGCCTAGTCCGCTGGCTAGAGGGGAAGCCTAGGGGATAGGCCAGGGGAATGGGGCAAGGTGATGGGGCCTAGCAACCATTTCTGTTTTCTCAGGCGCAATTGTGTCATTGGCAAGAAAACACCGCTATCGTAAGCGGTGTGAGTCAGAAGATTAAGAATCCAAATGAAAAGGGCAGTGGCTTCGTCGTCGGCCTGATTGCTCTTCTTGCTGTCGTTGCAGTTGTTATTGGTGGCGTTATCTACATCGGCCGGTCGCAGCCGATTGAGGGACTGCCAGATGAGGACGTCGACTTCTCCGTCGCACTCGACGGCGATGTCATCCGACTGAGCAAGGACGGCGCCGAAGGGGCTAAAACAGCCACGATTTTTGAGGACTTCTCGTGCCACTACTGTGCTCAGATGAGCGAAGAGGGTCACGATGATGAGCTCAAGGCGCTAAACGACGGCAAGCTTGTCGCTGAATACCGCACGCTGAACTTCCTGGATGGTCAGGAGAAGGAGCAGCGTGACGGTCACTCCACTCGCGTCTTCGCGGTTGCCCGCAAGATTGCTGAGACCGGTGATGCTCGCGCATATTGGAACTTCCGCACAATGATGATGGCTGACCAGCAGAACTCTGTCACGTGGAGCGATGATGAGTTGGCTGACCGTCTGGAGCAGCTCGGTGTTGCTGACGAAATTGTCAGCGAAGTCCGTTCCGGCATCGACACCACCGAGGCTAAGGCAAGCGCAAATGCCAACTTCGATGACCTTGAGAAGCGCTTGGGCAAGGTTTCCTCACCGCACGTCTTTGTCGATGGCAAGGATATTCTGGAGAACATTTCCGGTGATGGCGGACTGGGGCAGTGGGTCAAGGTGGCCCTGCGCTAGGTTCCGTGCACGCTCACACGATTCATCTTCAGTTCATGTTCGGCAGATCTGCTCTAGGGCACTCGACGAATACGTAAAAGAGTGTTCTACATGCGGATTTGGTGATACATGACAGTGCCATGTAGCCTTTGAGGAGTCCACAGCGGAGGGTGAAAGCCACTTCGATGTTGATTCTGGGGCTATGGCGCAGCTGGTAGCGCACCACACTGGCAGTGTGGGGGTCACGGGTTCGAGTCCCGTTAGCTCCACCAGTATGAAATCCCTCGGTCGAAATGACCGGGGGTTTTCTTGTATCTACCCCTGGGTAGTGTGCTCGCCGTTTACCTCAATGATTGGTAATCCGTATGGCTGTAGCAACTTTGTCTGAACGGTGGAATACTGGGGGTATGGCAAACAACGACTCCGTTATTCAGAAACTGTCCACCGAAGAATCCCTTGAGCTGCTGGCTACGCAGACTTTTGGGCGACTGGTTGTTCGTCGTAAAGACGATATGGACCTTTTCCCGCTGAACTACGTCGTTCATGAGGGAAGCATTTACTTCCGCACTGCCGAGGGGTCGAAGCTCTTTACTGTTTCTCTGAACCACGATGTTCTTTTTGAGGCCGACTTTGTTGACAAGGATGCTCAGAAGGCCTGGTCGGTCATCGTAAAGGGTGACGCAGAGGTTCTCACCTCCCGCGCGGATATTAACGCTGCAGATGAGCTGCCGCTGAAGCCCTGGCTGCCGACGTTAAAGTACAACTACGTGCGCATTACCCCGAACGATGTTTCGGGTCGCCATTTCCACCTCGGGGAGGAGCCGAATCGCTACGAAGTGTAGCGGTGGCATACGGCACTTTTGCTTTACGACGGTGGGGGCTCCGTCGTGAAGCAAAGCTTGTAGCGTGCAAAGGCAGCTTTTAGTGACTGAGCACCGCCGTTAGCTGTTTTTTAAAAATTGTTGGGTTAAATTACCCAAAAGCGCCCTAAGTGAGATTCAACCCGTTACAGTCGCAAATGTGACGTGCACCATAGAATCGACCGATGGGGTGCCAGCGCAGCCCGATGTGCGCAGGCAGTCTCCACGTATGCAGAAGATCGTAGATGAAGCGCGCGCGATGCTGCGCGAATCGGGCTGGAGTGCTATCAGCATGCGCCGCCTAGCGGCGCGGCTCGATGTGAAGGCGCCATCGCTGTACAAGCACATCAGCGGTAAAGAAGAGCTCCTTCAGCTGTTGCTGACCGAGAGCCTCGAGAATCTGGGCAAGCGTATTCATGCTGCCATTGATGAGGAATGCACTTCGGCGTCTCTGCTGCAGGCGTACCGCCAGGCAGTTCTCGACGATCCGCATGGTTACCGGCTGATGAGTCGCACTAATTTCGTGAATGTCGTCTCGCCTTCGTCGTTGGATGCCTGGATTCGCGATGCATTCATTAAGGTTGCCGGCGATGAGCCTAAGGGATTGGCCATGTGGGCGTTCGCCCACGGTTTGGTGACCGCCGAGCTGGTCCAGGATGGTTCACCTGCGCTGGAACCCAGCGCCGAAGCCGGTGCGGCAGACAGCTTGGCCGCAGTTGGGGCTATTTGGGACGCTGGCGCGGAGGCCTTCTCTTAAGGGGTTTGCTGCTCTGTCCGGGACGCTAGATCGGTGGCCCGGGGCAGTAGCCTAGCGCCACCAGGAATCGGCCGGTCCGGGCGGGACGGCTCGCTTGTGCCGGGAAATGGAGTAGAGGTGCTCGATTCGCGCGGCATCCTCATCTGAGACAGCCTTGCCTTCGAGGTAGTCGTCGATGGCGGTATAGGTCACCCCGAGCGCAACTTCGTCGGGAAGCGCAGGGCGGTCTTCTTCCAGGTCGGCCGTCGGCACCTTCTCCCACGTACTGGCTGGTGCGCCGAGGTGACGGAGTAAGGCCGCGCCCTGGCGCTTGCTCAGCCCCTGCAGCGGGACGAGGTCGCAGGCGCCGTCGCCGTGCTTGGTGTAGAAGCCGGTGACCGCCTCTGCGGCGTGATCTGTGCCGATGACCAAAGCGCCGTCAACACCCGCCACTGCGTACTGGGCAATCATTCGCATGCGGGCCTTAATATTTCCCTTGTTGAAATCGCTGATAGCGCTGCCGGCCAGGGCATCGGTGACCTGGGTGGTTATCGCGGCGGTGGCCGGTGCGATATCGATAGTTAGCCTTTGGTCAGGCTGAATGAATTGCAGTGCCACCTGTGCGTCGTCCTCATCGGCCTGGACGCCGTGGGGGAGGCGAATGGCAATGAAAGTGGCATCCTCACCGCCGTCGCGAAGCTTTTCGACGGCCAACTGCGCTAGACGCCCGGCCAGCGTGGAGTCTTGGCCGCCAGAAATTCCGAGCACGAATCCCTTGGCGTGCGCGGTGCGGAAATAATCGCAGAGAAAATCGACTCGGCGGCTGATTTCCTCGGCGGCATTGATGGTGGGCTGGACGTGGAGGTCGTTAATAATCTCCGACTGGAGGGGATGCGGGAAATCCTGTGTGCCTACTGGGGTCATGAGCCTCACTCTACCGCTAGTTCCGGACGGGAAAAGGGATGATTTTCCTGCCAGAAGAGTGCCAAAACTCTCATCTTTATCGAGTAAGTGCTGTTCGGATAGGGGGTCTTTGCCTGGACGGTGGCAAGATTTCCAGCGTGAGTACAACCGAACAGAATAAGACTGGACCGAACCGGGAAACCACCACATCTCGGTCGATAGCCGTGGCTATCATCGCCGCTCTGGGCGGCCTCCTCTTTGGTTACGACACCGGTGTCATCTCGGGCGCGCTGCTGTATATCCAGCGCTCTTTTGAGCTGACTCCAGGACAGGAGTCCACTGTCACCGCCATGCTCTTGGTCGGTGCGGCTATCGGTGCGTTCCTGGGCGGTCGCGTAGCGGACTCCCTGGGGCGCCGTGGCACCATCCTGCTCGGAGCGGTCGGCTTCATCATCGGCAGTATCTGGTGTGCTTTCGCTACTAGTGCGTTTTCGCTGGGTGCTGCGCGTACTTTGCTCGGCGTCTGTATCGGTGGTGTTTCCATCGTCGTACCGATGTACATCTCCGAAATGGCACCACCGCATGTGCGTGGACGCCTGGTCAGCCTGAACTCGCTGATGATCGTGATTGGTCAGCTGGTGGCGTTCCTCACCAACTCCGCCCTAGCCTCCTCCGGTAACTGGCGACTCATGCTTGGACTCGGCGCTGTCCCCGGCATCGTGCTGCTCATCGGCATGCTGGTTCTGCCGGACACTCCGGCCTACCTCGTCCGTCGAGGACAGGAGGGCAAGGCGCTGGCCGTGCTGCGTCAGATGCAGGGAGATGAGGCGACCCTGGCTGAGGTTGCCGTTGATGAGGCGTCGTCAAGCGCCGATCAGCGTGCAGCCGAGCGCCTTGCCGTGAAAACCCCGTGGGTGCGACGCACCGTCATTATTGCGATGCTCATTGGTGTGACGCAACAGGTCACGGGCGCGAACGCGATTATGTATTTCGCGCCGACGATGATGAACAAGGTTGGCTTGTCGACGGAAAGCTCTGTCTATACCTCCATCATCATCGGTATCGCCTCGGTGATTTCGTGTGCAATTGGTATGAGCATCATTGACCGCGTTGGTCGTCGGCGAATGCTGATTATCGGTTTGGTGGGCTGTGCAAGCTCGCTGCTCGTGCTGGCGCCCGTCTATGGTTTGTCGAGTAACTCTTCGACGGGTGCCATGATGTCGCTTCTGCTGATGACCGTATTTATCGTGTTTCAGCAGGCGGCTGTGTCGGTGGCGACCTGGCTCCTGATTTCCGAGATCATCCCGACAGAGGCTCGTGGCCTGGGTATGGGGCTGGCAGGGCTCGCGCTATGGGTTGCGAATTGGTTTGTGGCGCAGGCTTTTCTTCCGATGGTGGATGCTGTCGGTGGTGCGTGGTCGTTCTTCTTCTTTGCCATTACGGGCGCAATTGCGCTGGTATTCACCATCAAGGCGGTGCCGGAGACCTCAGGTAAGACGCTTGCCGAGGTCCGCGAGTACATGATTGCCGCTGCCAAGTAGAGAAGTGGAAGCAGTTGCAACGTGGGGAGTCGCGATCTTGGGGTTGCCCGTCAAAGAACATGTTTCCCCCGGATTTTTGGAGTTATTCCGCTTATTAGGTAGTATGGCAACTCGTGTCGTAACGCATCCTCTTTGATATTTCTTCGGATTATCAGGAAGGGTGCGTTGCCAGGCAGTCACTGGGGTGATTGTCCGGGGAGAGTGCAGTGTGCACATTCCCGTTTCGGAGCCGAGTAGAAAGGAGCGCCCGAATGAAGGTCCGCAAGTCCCTTCGGTCGCTGAAGAACAAGCCGGGCGCTCAGGTCGTGCGCCGTCGTGGCAAGGTCTACGTGATCAACAAGAAGGAGCCGCGCTTCAAGGCCCGTCAGGGCTAAGCCTTATTTAGGCTAGCGCGAAGCAAATAGCTTCCTCATTTATTGCCAAAACCGCAATCTGAAGTCGCAGTTTTACTGTGGCCAAAGGTTGCGGTTTTTGGTTTTTGGAGGAGGTAGGTTCAGGCGGTGACAGCGTTTATGGCTGGGGGCGGTGGGGCGATGGAAGTTACTGACTGCGTTTATGTCAAAATTGGCCCGAAAATTGGCTTGAAAGTGTCATAAACTCGCACAGTTTCATATGTGCAGCCCGTGTTCATATGTGCAGCCCGCGATTTTTGAGATCGCTGCGGAATCCGAAGTTGGGTAGGGGAGGGACAAAGGCAGGGCGGGGACACTGCGGCGCCTGGAATCGGTGCGGTCGGCTGCGGGGCGTCATGCAGTAATTGGTTTAACCAAAATCCACCGATAGTTGTTTTTCTACGATTTTCTAGAATTTTTAGCGTGAAATTACAAGGTTGTGGTGCGTCTGTGTACAACATCTTGTGCGCCAGAGATCTCCGAACAGGGAATACCATGGTTGTGAGTACTACATCTAGTATGACTAGAGTTTTCTAGGCACCAAGTGTAGTGTTTTCGATGTCGAGCCAAGGAGAGCTAAAAGGACCTGTCTGCCACCCGTACTCGGTTTCTCATGAACCCTGGGAGCTTTCGGTCATTCAACCAATCCGCTGATTCCTCGGCCGCTTCCGTTGTTTGTACGAAGTCGATCCGATTCATTGGTCTTACCCAAAGCCAGAAAGTTTGTGAGAGTCATGGTTACCGTTTACAGCAAGCCTGCATGTGTCCAGTGCCGCGCTACCACTCGTGCCCTCGATAAGGCTGGAATTGCCTACGATATCGTCGACATCACCATGGACGATGAGGCTCGGGACTACGTCATGGCTCTCGGTCACCTCCAGGCGCCGGTCGTTGACACTGGCACTGAGACCTGGTCGGGTTTCCGTCCGGATCGCATCAAGGCTCTCCAGGCAGCGTAAGAATCACACACCTCTCCGCAGATTTCGTTGACCACCCGGGAAGCGAAGATTGCGGGGGTTTTGCGATGTAAAGGGTGAAGCTCTCATGCTGGTGGTGTATTTCTCCTCGGCGACGGGGAATACACACAAGTTTGTTGAAAAGCTAGGTATCAAAAATGCCCGCATTCCCATCCGTCGTAATGAGCCGGAGCTTATCGTCGATGAGCCCTATGTCCTCATTTGTCCGACTTATGGTGGTGGCGTTTCCATCAGCGGTGGTAACTCAAGGCCAGTTCCTCCGCAGGTCATCAAATTTCTTAATAATGAGCACAACCGCTCTTTCATCCGAGGTGTGATTGCTGCCGGCAATCTCAACTTCGGTGAGGACTTCTGTAAAGCAGGGGATGTCATCTCCTACAAGTGCAAGGTTCCATATTTATATCGCTTCGAGCTGATGGGAACCGACCATGATGTGCAGCGAGTCAGAGAAGGGCTAGAGGAGTTCTTCCACGGTAGAGCCAGCGCTTAAGTTGGCTAGCCTCAGTGTCGAGGGAAGGGGCACTGAGACAACCGAATGGGTGCGCTCGCGGAAGCCGTCGTAAAGCGGTGCGCGAGGAAAATAGCTAGATTGGATTGCTCTGGGCAGTGATTGAACAGACCCTGCGCAGGCAAATGAATATTAAAGGAGTCAACGTGTCGGAAATGGGCAAGCAGGTCGCGGAGCCGGTGGGCGAGGACAAGCTGGATTACCACGCGCTCAATGCGCTGCTGAATCTGTACGGTGAAGACGGCAAGATTCAGTTCGATAAGGACCGCATGGCTGCGCGACAGTTCTTCTTGCAGCATGTCAATCAGAACACTGTGTTCTTCCATAACTTGCGGGAGAAGCTCGATTACCTGGTAGAGAACCATTACTACGAGGCTGAGGTTCTGGAGAAGTACGAATTTGAGGACGTCAAGGCGCTGTTCAAGCAGGCCTACGCCCACAAGTTCCGTTTTCAGACTTTCCTGGGTGCTTACAAGTACTACACCTCGTACACGCTGAAGACTTTCGACGGCAAGCGTTACTTGGAGCGCTACGAAGACCGTGTGTGCATGGTTGCTCTTACGCTTGCCGACGGCGACTTGGGGCTCGCGCAGCACCTGGTTGATGAGATCATCGCCGGACGCTTCCAGCCTGCTACTCCTACATTCCTCAACTCCGGTAAGGCCCAGCGCGGCGAGCCGGTGAGCTGCTTCCTGCTGCGTATCGAGGACAACATGGAGTCCATTGGCCGCGCCATCAACTCCTCGCTGCAGCTGTCCAAGCGCGGCGGTGGTGTGGCGCTGCTGCTGAGCAACCTGCGTGAACAGGGCGCTCCGATTAAGCACATCGAGAATCAGTCTTCCGGTGTCATCCCGGTTATGAAGCTGCTGGAGGACTCCTTCTCCTACGCTAACCAGCTGGGTGCTCGCCAGGGAGCAGGCGCTGTCTACCTGCACGCGCACCACCCGGACATCATGCGCTTCCTGGATACCAAGCGTGAGAACGCGGACGAGAAGATTCGCATCAAGTCGCTGTCGCTCGGCGTTGTCATTCCGGACATCACGTTCGAGCTGGCCAAGCGTAACGACGACATGTACCTCTTCAGCCCGTACGATGTCGAGCGTGTCTACGGTAAGCCGTTCGCGGACATTAGCATCACCGAGAATTACGCGGATATGGTCGAGGACCCGCGTATTCGTAAGCAGAAGATCAACGCGCGTCAGTTCTTCCAGACCATCGCTGAGATTCAGTTTGAGTCCGGCTACCCGTACATCATGTTCGAGGACACGGTTAACCGCGCGAACCCGATTGAGGGCCGCATTAACATGTCGAACCTCTGCTCGGAGATTCTGCAGGTCAACACCCCGTCGACCTACAATGCGGACCTGTCCTACGAGCACGTGGGTGAGGACATTTCCTGTAACCTCGGTTCGCTGAATATTGCGATGACCATGGACTCGCCGGACTTTGGTCGCACTGTCGAGACTGCCATCCGTGGCCTGACTGCGGTCAGTGAGCAGACTTCTATTGACTCGGTGCCATCGATTCGCAAGGGCAACGACGGATCTCACGCCATCGGCCTGGGGCAGATGAACCTGCACGGCTACCTTGGCCGCGAGAAGATTATGTACGGCTCGGAAGAGGGCCTGGACTTCACCAACGCCTACTTCGCAGCAGTGCTCTACGCAGTCCTGCGCGCATCCAACAAGATTGCTCGCGAGCGCGGTCAGAAGTTCGTCAACTTTGAGAACTCTGACTACGCCAGCGGCAAGTACTTCGATAACTTCGATCCGGCAGAGTTCCAGCCGAAGACTCAGCACGTCAAGGAGATCTTCGAGAACTCCACCGCGCACATTCCGGACGCTGAGGACTGGGCGCAACTGAAGGCCGACGTCATGGAGTACGGCCTGTTCAACCGTAACCTGCAGGCAGTGCCGCCGACCGGTTCGATTTCCTACATCAACAACTCGACCTCGTCGATTCACCCGATTGCATCTCAGATTGAGATTCGCAAGGAGGGCAAGATCGGTCGCGTATACTATCCGGCTCCGCACTTGGACAATGACAACCGTGAGTACTTCCAGGACGCCTACGAAATCGGCTACGAGAAGATCATTGACACTTACGCGGTCGCTACCAAGTATGTTGACCAGGGACTGTCGCTGACCTTGTTCTTCAAGGACACGGTGAGCACTCGTGACCTCAACCGTGCGCAGATTTACGCATGGCGCAAGGGTATTAAGACTCTGTACTACATCCGCCTGCGTCAGGTTGCGCTGGAGGGTACTGAGGTCGAGGGTTGCGTATCCTGCATGCTTTAAGCAAGCGTGCTTGAGGGCTAGGCATCTAGTGCTTCAGTTGTAGCGCATTGAAGGCGCGAGAATTTCCCCGAGTTTTGCCGGGAGATTCTCGCGCCTTTTTCGTCACTCCACCCAATTGGGAACAAATGTAAATATCACTATTGACGGTTGTAATCCAGGTAATTAACCTGGGCAGTGGTACACCAATGTTCGCATAATTTTCACCCACGGCTAGTGGGGGAAGGGGCTGGAAGCCATGTCCGATACCACTGGTAAGAGCACTCCACACATCAACCCAAAGGGTGCGCCGATTGCAGAAACCATTTTGTTGCCAGGTGACCCGCTGCGTGCCAAGTTCATTGCGGAGACCTATTTGGACGATGTCGTTCAGTTCAACAAAGTTCGCAACATGTTGGGCTTTACCGGCACCTACCAGGGGCAGGAAGTGTCCGTCATGGGATCCGGTATGGGCATTCCGTCTATCTCGCTGTACTCCTGGGAACTTATCCATGTTTTCGGCTGCAAGAAGCTGATTCGCGTCGGTTCCTGCGGCGCGTTGCAGCCGGAGCTGGACCTGTATGACGTGGTTATCGGCCAGACGGCATCGACGGACTCCAATTTTCTATCGCAGTACAACTTGCCGGGAACGTTCGCCCCGTCCGCATCTTTCCGTCTGATTGAAGATGTTCGCGATCGTGCCCGCGAGCAGGGCATCACTACACACGTCGGCAACATCTTGTCCAGCGATATTTTCTACAACTTCCAGGATGATGTGAACGACCGTTGGGCACGCATGGGTGTGCTGGCGGTGGAGATGGAATCTGCTGGCCTTTATGCCACCGCCGCCGAGGCCGGTGTGGAGGCCATGGGAATCTTCACTGTGTCGGACAACATCGTCACCGGTGGAAAGACCACTCCGGAAGAACGTGAGAAGGCCTTCACGACGATGATGGAGCTGGCATTGCCGCTGGCTCGACTCTAGTGTCCTGGTCCGCAATCAATTGGCTTGAAGTGTGAAATAGGTACAGTGCGATGAGCAATCCCGCCAGCAATACCAGCTTGAACGTGAATCCCCGTGAAAGCGCAGCGTCCAAGGCTGCCGCGCCAAACCCTAAGGCCGCAGTCCCGGTCTTGCTGTTTTCCTTTGTATTCTGTTTGGTCTTGGACAATGGCTTTAAGTTCATGACCAAGCCGATTGCGGAATCTCTGGACCTCAGTGTCTCCACGGCCAGTCTGCAGGCGACACTCGCCGGTATCTTGATTGGCATTGGAGCGGTGGTGTACGCCGCATTGGCGGACAGCATCAGTATCCGCAAATTGATGATTGTCGGTATCGGCTTCGTCGCCGTGGGCTCTCTACTGGGTTATTTCTTCCAGGGAGTATGGCCAATCGTGCTTACTGCCCGCATTATTCAAACTGCCGGCCTGGCGGCGGCTGAGACACTCTACGTCATCTATGTCACCAAGTACCTAAGCCCAGAAGATCAGAAAACCTACCTCGGCTTTTCCACCGCGGCCTTCCAAGCCGCGCTGCTGATTGGAACGTTGACCTCGGGAATCGTGGCTACCTACATTTCCTGGCCGGCTATGTTCCTGATTTCGCTCATTCTGATAGTTGCCATTCCGTTCCTGATCAAGACAGTTCCGGAGGAGCAGCAGCAGAAGAGTCACCTGGATATCTTTGGCCTGTTCCTCATCGCGGTCATCGCCACTGCGGTGATGCTGTTCATGCAGCAGTTCCAATGGTGGTGGCTGGTTGCCGCTGCGCTGGGCGTCGCGCTCTTTGTCTGGCACATCCGGACACATGACAACGCCGTGGTCAGCCCGTCGTTCTTTACCAATGCTCGCTACGTTTGCGCGCTGATTGTTGTGCTCGTGGTTTACATGGTCCAGTTGGGGTATTCGGCCATTCTGTTGCCGTATATGGTCGACGAGCTCTATGGCATCAACCTCGACGGTGCTGCCTATATCCTCGCGCCGGGCTACCTCTGCGCTGTCATCGTCGGTGTAATGTCTGGCAAGGTTGCCAAGTTCCTGCCCTCGAAGCAGGCCATTGTCGCGGCTATCAGCATCATCATCGTGGCGTTGCTCATCCCCGCAGTGCTGCCGGGGGCCGGTGTTGCCACGGTTATCGTCTCCATGATTCTGTTCCCATCAGGGTTCGCGCTCATGTATGCGCCGTTGGTCGCGACCGCACTGCAGAACATTCCTGCCGCCAAGTCCGGTGTTGCAATCGGTTTCTACAATCTGACGATCAACATTGCCGTACCGGTTGGCATCGCGTTAACGGCCATGCTTGTTGATTCTCGACCGGCCTTCTTCAGCACCCTCTCCATCGCGCAGTCTGAAGCAGAAGGGGTCTCCGCTACCATCGCTTGGTTGCTCGCGCTCATGGCTGTCGTAGGTTTGCTGGTGTACGTCATCTCCGACCGCATCATCAACGACACGGCGGAAAACCGAGAGAAGGTTCACGCCTAGGTTCGCGCAACATCTTGCGCTTGGTGCTTGACGACGGACATTGCGTCGTCAAGCACCTTGTTCTTTGTGTGACGTGGGGTTAGGGGAGGGGCACCGGGAACAAGACTCGGCAAGTGGGGCGATTTCTTCTAGGCCGCGTGCTTAATAATGCGGGTGTGGGTAAGCTGCTAAGGGTAGTGGCTCCTTTCATCGGGAGCCTGACGTTTTGTAGTGGGACAAGGCTGGAATAGCCACCGCTGCAGTCGCTGTTTGAACTCGTAAAGAGTGAAGGACGTTCCTTATATATAAGGTGTGTTCGAAAAACGGCAATATCAATGAAAAAGGGAGAGGTTTCCACGTGAGTTTCGATGATTGCCCACCCTCGACTCCGGCCCACCGTGAGAAGAATCCAGAGTCGCGTGCATGCCCAGTTGCGGCTATTGACTGGAACACGATTCCTGATGATAAGGATCTCGAGGTTTGGGATCGTCTGACCGGTAACTTCTGGTTGCCGGAAAAGGTGCCGCTGTCGAATGACATCAAGAGCTGGAATACGCTCAACGCACTGGAGCAGCGCACCACGATGCGCGTGTTCACTGGTCTGACCATGCTGGACACCATCCAGGGCACGGTAGGTGCAGTATCACTCATTCCAGATGCGCTGACTCCGCACGAGGAAGCTGTGTACACCAATATCGCCTTCATGGAATCGGTGCACGCAAAGAGCTACTCGTCGATTTTCCAGACGCTGGCGTCGACTCCTGAGATTCAGGATGCGTTCCGTTGGGGCGAGGAGAATGAGTACCTGCAGAAGAAGGCCAAGATTATCCTCGACTACTACGAGGGCGATAATCCGCAGAAGAAGAAGGTTGCTTCCACTTTGCTGGAGTCCTTCCTGTTCTACTCGGGCTTCTACCTGCCGATGTACTGGTCCAGCCACGCCAAGCTGACCAACACCGCGGACATTATTCGCCTAATCATTCGTGATGAGGCAGTTCACGGTTACTACATCGGTTACAAGTACCAGCGCAACCTGGAGCGTCTGACCCAGGCCGAACGTGACGAGCTGAAGGATTACACCTTCGACCTCATGTTTGATCTCTACGACAACGAGATTCAGTACACCGAAGAGATGTACGACGAACTCGGTTGGACCGAGGATGTCAAGCGTTTCTTGCGTTACAACGGCAACAAGGCTCTGAACAACTTGGGCTATGAGGGTATGTTCCCGGCCGACGAGACTCGCGTTTCGCCGTCGATCCTGTCGGCCCTGTCGCCGAATGCTGACGAAAACCACGACTTCTTCTCGGGTTCCGGCTCTTCCTACGTCATGGGTAAGGCTGAAGTAACCGAGGATGAGGACTGGGACTTCTAAAAGCACAGGTGTAGGGAACATTCCGCATCGAGCCTCACTCTGGTGACAGCACACACACGGGGGTAGTAGTCCTAGCCTCGACGGTTCCTGCTAAATAGGCGTTAGCCCAGGTTAAGACAATTCTCAGGAAACTAATAGTGTGCTTAGCTGAGTGGGGAAGTGAGCCGGAAAATCCCTTAGCCTTAACTTTTTCCAAGGTTCAGACTAGAATCTGGCACATAGCGGTAGGTGGGTTCGCCGTCGCGTACTCGCCTGCACTATTCTCACAAGGACAAAACTTAAAATCCCTGTAGTGAGTTACAGGAAATCTTCGCGTAGTAAGGAGGAAGAATGACTGCAGTAGCGCCTCGTCCAGATCATGGCGTTGTAGCGCCGGAACGGCCGCAGCCGTTCGGACATGAGCGTAAGGGCAGCTGGGCGTGGGAAATGCTGACCACGACCGACCACAAGAAGCTGGGCATCATGTACATCATTATGTCCTTCTCGTTCTTCTTTGTCGGCGGTCTGATGGCTCTGCTTATCCGTGCTGAGCTCTTCGCCCCAGGACTTCAGTTCCTTTCTAACGAGCAGTTCAACCAGATGTTCACCATGCACGGCACGGTGATGCTGCTTCTGTTCGGTACCCCGATTGTTTGGGGTTTTGCTAACTACATTCTGCCACTTCAGATTGGTGCTCCGGACGTGGCTTTCCCGCGTCTGAACGCTTTCGGCTTCTGGCTGACCACCATTGGTGGCATTCTGATGCTGTCGGGCTTCCTGACCCCGGGTGGTGCTGCTGACTTCGGTTGGACCATGTACTCCCCGCTGTCTGACCCGATTCACTCTCCGGGTGTCGGTTCTGACCTGTGGATTGTCGGTGTCGGTGTTGGTGGTGTCGGTACCATCGCTTCCGCCATTAACATGACCACCACTGTCCTGTGCCTCCGTGCACCAGGCATGACCATGTTCCGTATGCCAATCTTCACCTGGAACATCCTGGTTACCTCGATCCTGGCTCTGCTGATCTTCCCGATTCTGACTGCAGCTGCTCTTGGTGTTTTGTACGACCGTAAGCTGGGCGGTCACATTTACGACCCGGCAAACGGTGGCGCAATGCTGTGGCAGCACCTGTTCTGGTTCTTCGGTCACCCAGAGGTCTACGTCCTGCTGTTGCCGTTCGTGGGCATCATCACCGAGGTCGTTCCGGTCTTTTCCCGTAAGCCGCTGTTCGGCTACGCAGGTATGGTCTTCGCAACCCTGTCTATTGCAGGTCTGTCCATGGCTGTGTGGGCACACCACATGTTCGTGACCGGTGGCGTTCTGCTTCCGTTCTTCTCGTTCATGACCTTCCTGATTTCGGTCCCGACCGGTGTTAAGTTCATCAACTGGATGGGCACCATGTGGCGTGGCCACATGACCTTCGAGGCTCCGATGACTTTCGCTCTCGGCTTCATCGTGACCTTCCTGTTCGGTGGTTTGACCGGTATTATGCTGGCTTCCCCACCGCTGGACTTCCACGTCTCTGATACTTACTTCGTCGTGGCGCACTTCCACTACACCCTGTTCGGTACCCTGGTCTTCGCTTCCTACTCGGGCGTTTACTTCTGGTTCCCGAAGATGACTGGTCGTATGCTCGACGAGAAGCTGGCAAAGGTTCACTTCTGGCTGACCTTCATCGGCTTCAACCTGACCTTCCTGGTCCAGCACTGGCTGGGTAACGAGGGTATGCCGCGTCGTTACGCCGACTACCTCGAGACTGACGGTTTCACCACCCTGAACATGATCTCCACCGTTGGTGCGTTCATCCTGGGTCTGTCTGTTATCCCGTTTGTCTGGAACGTCTTCAAGTCCTGGCGCTACGGTGAGGTCGTCACTGTTGATGACCCGTGGGGTTACGGTAACTCCCTCGAGTGGGCTACTTCTTGCCCGCCGCCGCGCCACAACTTCACCTCGATGCCGCGCATCCGCTCGGAGCGCCCGGCGTTCGAGCTGCACTACCCGCACATGGTTGAGCGTCAGCGCGCAGAGGCCCACGTTGGTCGTCAGCTCTAAGAGCTAGTGGCTACATGGCTGATGCAACTCTGAGTTAATAACTACGCGAAGCTAAGGCCCCATCACGGTTCTCCGTGATGGGGCCTTAGTCTTGTCTTTGAGAGTCTTTCCTAGGGAAGAGGCAGTAAGAGAGCGCAGGGAGAGCAGGGGGGGGGGCAGGGAGCGCCAGAAGGGCAAGAGAGCAGGGCGATGGCTAGCGCCTGTCACTGGCCACCCACTGAAGTGCGGAATCCCACTATGCGATGAGCACTCTGCCGGGGCTTCATGCGATACTGGATTGGTGAATGAACAGGTAATTATCTCTCCCAGTCAGTCTGTAGATACCGATGCTCTATCGGTTTCGTTGGCACCGGGACTAGCTCCGGTGCTTATTACCGCTGTTGGCCGAGACCGCCCGGGTGTCTCCGCAGCTTTCTTCCGCGTGCTCGCGGCCCACGGAGTTCAAATTTTGGATGTGGAACAGTCGGTGTTCCGCTCTAATCTGAGCCTCGGTGCGCTTGTTGGTGTCACAGAAGAAAAGGTCGGTGTTCTCCGTGAGGGACTCATTGAAACACTGAAGCCTCACGGCATGACTGTCAGTTTCCAGCTGGATGCCCCGATTGAGCGCAGCGATGGCTCCACCCACGCACTTGTCGTGTTGGGCAATCCGGTCAACGCTGAGGATATTTCCCGTATCGGCCGCACTCTTGCTGATTACGGTGCAAACATCGATTCCATTCGCGGTATTGCTGACTACCCAGTCACTGGCCTGGAATTGCTGGTCTCTATTCCGGACCCGAAGCCGGGTGCGGGCATTCCGCTGCGTAAGGCACTGGCCGAGCTTGCACAGGACCAGGACATTGACATCGCAATTGAACGCGCTGGTTTGCAACGCCGCTCCAAGCGCTTGATTTGTTTCGATGTGGACTCGACCTTGATTACCGGTGAGGTCATTGAGATGCTGGCCGCCCATGCTGGTCGCGAGGCGGAGGTTGCAGCGGTTACAGAGCGCGCTATGCGCGGTGAGCTGGACTTCGCCGAGTCACTGCATGAGCGAGTTAAGGCTCTGGCTGGCCTGCCGGTCAGTGTCCTAGAGGAAGTCACTAACTCCATCGAGCTGACTCCAGGCGCCCGCACCACGATCCGCACGCTGAAGCGCCTCGGTTACAAGTGTGGTGCTGTCTCCGGTGGCTTTATCCAGATCTTGGAGCCGCTGGCAAAGGATCTCGGTCTGGACTTTTACAAGGCGAATACCCTCGAGGTCGAGGACGGAAAGCTGACTGGACGCGTGGTCGGCGATGTCGTCGATAGGCAGGAGAAGGCCCGCAGCCTCAAGACGTTCGCCGCAGAGTCGGGGCTTCAGATGCATCAGACCGTTGCGGTCGGCGATGGGGCCAATGACATCGATATGTTGTCGGTCGCAGGCCTTGGTATTGCTTTCAATGCCAAGCCGGCGCTGAAGGAAATCGCTGACACGTCCGTCAACGTTCCATTCATGGACTCGATTCTGTTCATGCTGGGCATTTCCCGCGATGAAATCGACGATGCCGACCGCGAAGATGGCACCTTCCGCCGCGTGCCGTTGGAGCAGTAGTGCAACGCGAGGATCACAAGGATCCAGCTGTCACGGACGCATCATCGGTACCGGAGTGGTTCCGTATCGCCCATAATCTCCTGCCGCAACCTGATAGGGAAGACCACGGCGAGGATGTGCCGTGGGCAATGGCTATTGTGCTTGAGGTTCCGAAGAAGGAACGCCCCTCGCGCACTGCGCTGCTCCGCGCTGCCGCGATGGCTGTGGTTGCTTGTTGCCTGGACGAACGCGCAGGCGATGACACTTCTGCCTATCAACAAGGTCTGGCGTCTTGGTACGGTGCGCGCATCCGCAAGCTCACACGTCGCGCTCGCAATATCGGCTGGCAACGCGCTCAGCTTGCACCGGGTGTCACCGTGGACGTCGACGGCGCGCAAGCTCGCGCACTAGTGCCAACGCCTGTCGACGAAACCTACCCGGAGATTGCCAAACTACAAATTTCCGGCACCGATTTGCCTTACGACGACCCGGAGAACACATCTCCCGGCGCCCCGGGCGACCATGAGAGCGCTGACACCTTTGCTCCGCCAGTGATTTGGGTGGACAAAAACCTGAATATGTCCGTAGGAAAGGTGGCCGCGCAAGTTGGACACGGCTCGATGCTCTATGCGGCCAGCCTGTCGGTCGAGGACGCTTGGGCGTGGGCGCAAAGTGGTTATGCGTTAGATGTGAAAGAAGTACCGCGGGAGCAGTGGCCAGCGCCAGAGCCCCGCGCGGTTGAGGTTCAGGATGCCGGGTTTACCGAGATTGCACCCGGTTCAGTCACCGTGGCGGTGACCCCTGGGGCAGTAACTCACGACTGAGCGCGTGCTGCCTCCATGGCCTTGAGATCCTTGCGCAGAATCTTGCCCGTCGCCGACTTCGGGATTTCATCCATGAACTCGACTGCTCGCACCTTCTTGTACGGTGCGACGCGGTCGGCGACGTAGTCCATAATCTCGTCTTCAGTCACCTGCTTGCCCGCCTTGAGGACAACGTAGGCCTTAGGAATCTCCTCGCCGTCGGAGCGAACGACACCACTGCAGGCGGCATCGGCAATATCCGGGTGGCTGAGCAGCACGGACTCGAGCTCGGCCGGCGGAACCTGGTAGCCCTTGTACTTAATCAGTTCCTTGAAGCGGTCGACGATGTACACATTCCCGTGTTCGTCGAGTTCCGCAACGTCGCCGGTACGCAGCCAACCGTCGACAAGCGTCTCTGCCGTCGCCTTCGGGTTGTTGAGGTAGCCCTTCATCACCTGTGGACCATGAATCCATAGCTCACCTGCCTCCGAGCGCCCCTCGGCGGGAACCGGGATTTCCTCAAAGCTGTCGGAGTCGAGGTTGACAATCTTGTACTGAGTGTTGGGGACTGCGCGACCGATCGAGTCCAGCGGACTATCGTGGCCGATGCGGATGTGGGCTGCTGGCGAGGACTCGGTCATGCCGAAGCCCTGTGCGACCACGCAGTCAAGGCGCTTTTCCACCTGTTCCGCGAGGTCAAGTTGGAGAGAAGCGGCACCCGAGAAGATTGTCTCCAGGCTGGACAGGTCAAAGGAATCGACAGCTGGGTGCTTGGCCAGGCCCACAGCTACAGGCGGTGCGATGAACGCGAACTTCACCTTGTGCTCGGCGATGATGGACAGGAAATCGACGAGGTCGAACTTGCCCATGGTGTACTGCGTCGTGCGGCGCCACAGGCACAGATTCAGCAGCGCAGTCAGGCCGTAGATGTGGAAAAACGGCAGGATAGTGACAGCCGGGGTGTCCTCGGTCAGCGCGTTGACTGTAGCTCCACCCGCCTGAGCGACGTTGGCCACCAAGTTGCGGTGAGTGAGCTGGACGCCCTTCGGTACACCGGTGGTTCCCGAGGAAAACGGAATCACGGCAACGTCATCGGGTGATACGTCGACGTCCGGGGCTGCGTGCCCCTCGGCAAGCAGCTCGCCCATGCCGTGGAGACCCGTCAGGCCGATAATCATCTCTTCCGGCAGACCAGCAGCCTCAGCGCCGTGGGCGCCAGCCCAACCGATTGAGGAGGTCGTCAGCATCATCTTCGCGTCAGACATCCGGAGTTGGTTTTCAATGTCCTCCGCAGTTGCCAGCGATGCGACCGTCGTGCAGACAGCCCCCGCGCGTAGGACACCGTGAAGAGCGACCGCGAAGGTTGTCGAGTTGGGGCAGTGGAGAGCCACAACGTCGCCCTTCTTAATCCCACGTGCTGCCAGCGCACCCGCAAACTTCTCAATGCTGGCCTTCAGATCACCGAAGGTGACCTCGGAGCCTGAGTCAACGATTGCAAGCTTGTCCTGGTGACGTGGCTCAATTTCTCCGAAGAGGAACTCAAAGAGTGAGGTCTCCGGGATGTCGATGTCGGGGAGGTTGCTGGAAAGGGGCATGCAGGAAATCGCCTTTCTAATCTCGTGCACGGCTGCCAAGTGTCCTGCTTCATTAGCTCGGGCACTGTAGCAGTGCTGTGTTTCACATCACAATAATGTATTGGATAGAAAAGCGTGGGATTTTTTCCAGAAACTATGCCTAATCCAGCGTCACCTCGTGAGCCCAGACAGCCCCCTCTGAATCAGCTTTGGGTCAGCCGCTGCAACGCTCCAGCCGCAATATCCAGGTTGGTCGTCCGCCAGAAGTCAGGCATCGACGCGGCGATCCAGGAACCATAGCGTGCAGTAGCCAACCGTGAATCCAGTACCGCAACAACCCCGCGGTCATCGACTTGGCGTAGCAGACGACCAGAACCCTGCGCCATCAGCAGCGCTGCATGTGTCGCTGAGACCTCCATAAAACCGTTTCGGCCAGCGGCATTAGCCGCATCGGAGCGCGCGGACAAAAGCGGGTCGTCGGGGCGGGGGAACGGGATGCGATCGATGATGACACACGATAGCGATGGGCCAGGAACATCGACGCCTTGCCACAGCGTCAGCGTGCCAAACAAGCATGTCTGCGGATTAGCTGCGAAGCGATCAACCAGAGCACCGATAGAGTCATCGCCTTGGCACAGCACGTCGTAAGGCAGGCGCTTGCGCATTTCCTCCGCCGCTGCCTCGGCGCCTCGGCGAGAAGAAAACAGCCCGAGCGTTCGCCCACCAGCGGCGCGGATGAGGCGCTCCATGATCGCGAACTGCTCTGGTGTGGCGCCGTCGCGTCCAGGTCGTGGCAGGTCGCGTGCGACGTAGAGGATGCCAGATTTCTGCGGGTCAAAGGGCGTGCCGACGTCCAAGCCATCCCACCCACCGGAGGGAAGCCCCCAAGCGGCGGCCATGGCATCGAACTTGCCGCCAAGAGCAAGTGTTGCTGAGGTCAAAACGACGGTGGATTCGCCGAAGAGGCGTTCGCGAAGCAGTGCTGCGATGGACAGGGGAGCGACATAAACTGTCTTGTTCTCGCCAAGCCATACGACATCGTCGCTGCTGAACTCGAGAATCCGGACGACAGTGTCGTGCATATTCTCCACGGCTGCGCGGACGGTCTGACGTTCAGTGTTGTCAGAGTCGGAACCCGAACCACCGGAGCCCGACCCGCCAGAGTCGCCTGAGCCAGAGGTGCCCAGTGTGGTTTGCAGTTGCCACAGGCTATCGCGGAGCGAAGCTAGTGCCGCTCCCAGCTCACCGGGAATTTCTTCGAGTGCGCCGCTGTAGGCGTCGGCAAGCAATGCGACGGTCTCGCCGAGTAGATCCGTGGCATCGGTGACATCATCGACCTGCTCTGCGGCGCCGAATTTGCGGGCGCGCCGGGCCATCATGGTGATACCGGCAGGGGAGAGCTCGTCGGTGGCAACGGAGGTGATTCGACCGTCGAGCTCGTGAGCCTCGTCAATGACGACGCAGTCGTGCTGCGGCAAGATCATGGCGTCGGAGAGCGCATCGATGGCCAACAGTGCGTGATTGGTGACAACGATGTCGACGTTGGAGGCCTCGCGGCGGGCTTGTTCGGCGAAACACTCCTCGCCGAAAGGGCAGGAAATGGCGCCGACGCATTCGCGGGCCGTGACGGAGACCTGCCGCCAGGCTTCGTTGGAGACGCCCTTGTCCAGGCTGTCGCGGTCGCCGGTGTCGGTGTCATTGGCCCACTCGCGTAGCCGCATGACCTCGGCAGCGGTTCGGCTGAGCTGCGCTTCGCTGAGTAGAGCAGTTGGGCCGCCCATAGCGGTCGGCTCGGATTCATCACCGTCCATGACGGGATCTTTGATGACATTTCCGACCTTGGACTTGCACAGGTAGTTCGAGCGGCCCTTGAGGATTGCGAAGGTTGGCGTGCGGGACAAGTGTGGCTCTAGCGAACTGACTAGCCGCGGCAAGTCGCGTTCGACCAGCTGGCGTTGCAGCGCAATGGTCGCCGTGGAAACGATTACAGACTCGTCGGACTCCATTGCTTGCACAATGGCAGGCACCAGGTAGGCCAGCGACTTACCCGTACCGGTGCCTGCCTGTACCGCTAGGTGCCGCTCGCGCGCAAAGGCGGAGGCCACCGACCGGGACATTTTGACCTGATTCGGTCGAGTCGTTCCGCCGAGTCCCTTCACTGCCGCATCGAGAAGAGCTTCGATGCTATCCGCGTTATGGACGCTGGCTCTCGGTGAAGCTAGCTCGTCAACATCGTCAAAGTCCTCAAAGTCGTCCGATAGCTCAGCAAAATCTGCGTGCCCGATACTGTCCGACACAGTTCCCCCGCCGCCTAAACGCCGTGAAAACGGACGGACAGTACCGGCTCGTCACGGGAAAGTGCAAGTCCCTCCCACGGGAGGCTGACCAGCGCTTTAACCAAGTGATCGCGGGACTCCTCCAAGGTCGGTAGACCATCGACGACCTCGCCATCGCGCATCATCGGAATGGTCAGATCGCGGTAGTGCAGGTTGCCCACATCCGGGATTTCTGAGCCGAGCGGGAAAGCGATTTCCTCCACGGCGGTACCGGAACGACGGCAGGTACGAATAGCCGCCTTCACGCCACCGTGGCTTCGCTTGTCCAACGAGCGCTTGGCGACGGGCACCCCATCAACTTCGACCATCTTGTAGACCAGGCCCGCAGTCGGTGCGCCGGAGCCAGTGACTACAGAGGTGCCCACGCCGTAGACATCGACCGGCTCTGCCCTCAGCGCCGCAATGGCGAACTCGTCGAGGTCAGAGGACACTACGATGTTGGTGTTGTGCGCCCCCAGCGAGTCGAGCTGCTGACGCACCTGGCGAGCGAGAACTCCGAGGTCGCCGGAGTCAATACGTACACCGCCGAGTTCCGGACCCGCGACCTCAATAGCCGTATTGACGCCCTCGGTGATGTCGTAGGTATCCACCAACAAAGTGGTGTCGGTTCCCAGTGTGTCAATCTGAGCCTTGAAGGCCGCAGCCTCGTTCGTCGTGCCATCTGGGTTGGTGTGCAACAGAGTCCACGCGTGCGCAGCGGTACCGGAAGCTGGGATGTTGTACCGTGCCGCTGCCTCCAAGTTGGAGGTGGCGCTAAAACCTGCCAGGTAGGCGGCACGGGCAGCAGTCACAGCTGCTTCTTCATGAGTGCGACGCGAACCCATTTCAATAATCGGGCGCCCACCGGCAGCCGTGACCATTCGGGTTGCTGCCGAGGCGATGGCGGAGTCCGCATTGAGAATGGAGAGAATAACAGTCTCCAAAATGACGCACTCGGCGAAGGTGCCTCGCACCGTCAAAATGGGCGAGGCGGGGAAGTAGAGCTCTCCCTCGCGGTAGCCGTCGACTTGGCCACTGAAGGAATAGTTACGCAGGTAATCCAGCGTCCTGTCATCGAGGAAGTCCAGCGAAGCCAGCTGTTCCTCGGTGAAGCGGAAGTTGCGGATAGCATCCAACACACGCGCTGTACCAGCGACAACGCCATAGCGACGCTCATTCGGCAGGCGACGGCCAAACACCTCGAAGGCGACCTGGCGCTCGCCGGATCCGTCGGCAAGCGATGCCTGCAGCATCGTCAGCTCGTACTTATCGGTGAGAAGGGCGGTGGAGGAATGCTTATCAATCACGGTCAATAGTCTAGTCGGCTGAAGCGGGCCGGGGCAGTCGGTTCCGGCGAGCGCGCGCCACTCCGTACTATCCTGGTGCCTATGAGCATGCCAGCAGCAACACCGATGCCCACTATGGATGCCGATGTCGTGACGGAATCGAACCGACCCTGGCAGTGCATTGTGTGGGATGACCAGGTTAATTCGATGAGTTATGTCACCTACGTGTTTCAGATGCTCTTCGGCATGGACCGAAAGAAGGCGCACGCGCTAATGATGACGGTTCACACGGAGGGCAAGGCAATCGTGTCTTCCGGTGAGCGTGACAAGGTGGAGGCCGATGTGAAGAAGCTCCACAAGGCAGGCTTGTGGGCAACAATGGAGCAGGCTGACTAAGCCGATATTCGACAGCGGGAGAGAATTTACATGCGTCCTTGGAAGCGCAAGCGATCCCTTCTCGGCGGTGGCGTCAAGTACGTCACGGCTTTTGAAGGCACGGAGCGGGATTTGCTGCTGAATCTGGCTGCTACTGTGGCGGACTCGCTGATGGAGCGAGCCCGGTCGGCGCCGAAGGATGAGCTCGCGGAAATGACGGGAATGCCTGTCGGACACTCCGAAGCCCCATCCGATCCGAAGCTTGCGCGACTGTTGCCGGACTTCACCAAGCCGGGTGAGGAGAGCGTGGAGGGGGAAAACGCCCTCATGCGCCAGCTGCATGAATCGGAGATTGTAGAGAGCAAGCTCCATTCCCTGCGTGCGATTATCGACGCCCTGGAGCCCGCCGAGTCGGGGCAGGTATCCATTTCCGAAAGTGATGCCCATGCCTGGGTGGCGGGTATCAATGACCTACGTATTTACCTGCATGTTTCCATGGAGAACCTCAATGGCTCCATCGAACAGATTGAGCAGACCGACGCGATGTACCAGTGGCTGTCCTACAACCAAGAGTCACTGTTGGACCAGCTCATGGGTGAGTAGCGAATCCGAGCAAAACCCCGAAAAGATGCAGTAATCAACTGAGGTTAGCTGCCATGAACTGTGGTGAAAGGTGCCGTGGTCGACAATGAATTCTGAGATCTTCGCAATCAGCCCCACCGACATTCGACACCAAGCCAGCAGTGCTGCGCTGGGCGCGAGCATCGACATCGGCGCAGGCTGTCTCGACTCCATCGACGGCATCTCTATCGGCCATGCTTCTGAGGGGGATACCGGAGTCACCGTCATCGCCGCTCCAGGCGGTGCTGTCGGCGCTGTCGATGTCCGCGGCGGCGGTCCGGGCACCCGCGAGACCGACCTGCTCGCACCGGAGAATACCGTCGAACGCGCCCACGCTGTCGTTTTGGCTGGCGGCTCCGCGTACGGCCTCGCAGCTGCCGACGGAGTTATGCGCGAACTGCGCGACCGCGGCATTGGCTTTGAGGTCACCCCAACTCGTCCGGATATCCTCGTGCCCATCGTTCCCGGTGCTGTCATCTTCGACTTGCTGTTGGGGGAGCCGACGCTGCCCACCGCTGAACTAGGGCGCGAGGCGTTGTCGCACGCGCTTGACGACGTCCCGGAGGACACTCCCTCCGGGACAGTAGGTGCCGGTGTCGGTGCTATGGCCGGGGCAATCAAGGGTGGTTTTGGACAAGCCCGTGTGACCTCCGCCGATGGTAAGTACTTTGTGGCTGCCGCAATGGTGGTGAACTCCTTTGGTGCGGTCATTGACCCGGAGGGACACCTTTACGGAATGCCCGCGGCTGCCGGTGCCAGCAAGGAGGCATTGGCCCGGCTGGACCAGGTTTTCGTCGGTAGAACCAAAATTCTCGCCGATGCGGCTGGCGACGGGGAGTCGTCGGCAAACACGCGAAACACAACGATTGGCACGTTGATAACCAATGCGCCGGTGACAACTGCGCAGTTGAAGCGGTTGGCGATGTGCGGTCATGACGGGTTGGCGCGAGCGATTCGGCCGGCTCATGCGCCGATGGACGGTGACACGCTGTTTGCCCTCAGCTCGGCCGAGGCGGCGGATAGCGGAAACGCTGAACCCGTGGGCTCGGATGTGGTGGCCCTGTTGGCTGCGATGGCGGCCGATGCGGTGCAGATGGCTATTGTCGATGCCGTGATGAGTGCAACGGGACGCGCGGAAGTAGCCGCGCTGTCAGAGATGCTGGACAAGTAGTGAAGGAAGTTCGCCAATGAATCCGCAATGGAGCTCGGGACAACAGCAGAATTACCAGAACTATGCGCAGTACCCGATGGGCGGTCCCGTGCAGACGCGGCGGAATAATCAGATTGTTCCACAGGATCGCGACGGCGGGCTCGGGGCGGCCATCAGTACGGCTATTGGGTACCTGGCACTTATCTGGACGGTCTTTCTTGTCAACGAATTCATCTTTGGTGGGGCGCTGAACAACTTCGGTGTGCGCCCACGCGAAACCTCGACGCTGTGGGGAATTTTGACCGCACCGCTGCTGCACGCAGATTACGGGCACATTGTGGCGAACTCTCTGCCCGGGGCGTTGTTCGCCGGTTTGATTGCAATGTCGTCGAAGCGGCTATTTTGGCAGGTCACACTCTTGATTACGGTCGTTGGTGGCGGTCTGACCTGGCTGGTCGGCGGTGTAAATACCGTCCACATCGGTGCGTCCGGCCTGATTTACGGCTGGCTGGCGTTTTTGGTCGTACGCGGTTTCGTGAATCGTCGGGTGATGCAGATTATTTTGGGCGTGATTCTGGCATCGATGTATTCGGGTCTTATCTGGGGAGTGCTGCCAACACAGATGGCTGTTAGTTGGCAGATGCACCTCTTCGGTGGGCTTGCGGGCATCTGGGCTGCGGTGATGTTTAAGCGCGGTCGTGCACGTGGCTAAGAGTGCACGTCGCTAAGAGCCCGAGGTACGTGGCATCAGCTCCTGACGAAATCGGCCTAGAATAGGAGCTTCGGTGTTTGACCAACGATATGAGGAGTCCAGATAGCGGTGGGAGCAGGAGCAGAAACTCAGGCAGTCAATCAGCTGAGAGCGCAGGATAGCGGCTTCCCCGACCGAACAGCGCCGATTGGCATCTTTGACTCCGGCGTCGGTGGGCTGACAGTGGCACGTGCCATCATGGATCAGCTGCCGCACGAGTCGATTATGTACATCGGCGATACTGCCAACGGCCCTTACGGCCCGTTGCGCATCGCCGAGGTTCGTCAGCACGCGGAAGCGATTGCCGATGAACTGGTTGCACGCGGCTGCAAGATGATTGTCATTGCCTGCAACACGGCTTCGGCCGCATTTTTGCGTGATGCCCGCGAGCGCTACCCAGTCCCAGTAGTCGAGGTCATTCTGCCCGCTGTGCGCCGTGCGGTCTCGACTACCAGGAATGGAAAAGTCGGCGTAATCGGTACCGCCGCCACGATTCGCTCCCGTGCCTACCAAGATCTCTTTGATGCAGTGCCTGGCGTGGATGTCTCTGCGGTCGACTGCCCGCGATTCGTGGACTTTGTCGAGCGAGGAATCACCTCTGGTCGCCAGATTCTGGGACTTGCGGAGGGCTACCTCGCGCCATTGCAGGCCGATGGTGTAGACACCCTCGTTCTGGGCTGCACCCATTATCCGCTGCTGTCTGGTGTGATTCAGCTGGCTATGGGGGAGGACGTCGCCCTAGTGTCGTCGGCGGAGGAGACGTCGAAGGATGTTCTGCGCATCCTCACAAAGACCGACATGCTCGCTGACCCGGAGAGTAATCCGAACCCTGTGCGCACATTCGAATCCACTGGAGATCCGCAAGTTTTTGCATCCCTGGCAAAGCGCTTCCTTGGGCCGGGTATTAGCCAGGTCACTATGCATTCCCAAATGTGACCTTTCTTATTAAATCCAGACACTCCATTGGTTTTTTGCTCGTTTTTGATCAATTACATGGCAAGCTTGAAGTATGCGATTGAAGGTTCTGGGATGTACAGGCAGCATGGGTGGCCCATCGGCGCCAGCATCTGGCTACCTCATTGAGCTGGATAACGGTCGAACCTTTGTCATTGATTTGGGTCCCGGTGTCCTCGCCGAATTGCAGAAGATCTCTGATCCTGCAGCTTGTGATTTGTTACTAACTCATGTGCACCCAGACCACACTGCAGACATTCCAGGGCTGCTCGTCTGGCGTCGCTTCCACCCGACAGCCCCGGCGAGTTCCCGGAATCTCCTGGTTGGCCCCGGAGACATTCACGACCGGATAGGCACCATGTGCAAAGCACTGGGAAGTGAAGAAGATGCCAACCTGGAAGACACTTTTGACCAGGTTGTGAGTAACCCAGGTGAGCCACTGTTAGTCGGTGGGGGCGAAGCGGACGGAGGCGCCGTCGTCACGCCGTATAACATGGTCCACCCGGTGCCAGCTGTTGGATATCGCATTGAAGCAGATGGTCTGACCATTGCGTACACCGGAGATACTGCGTGGACCGATGAACTGGTGGAGCTGGCGCGGGATGCGGATATCTTCATTTGTGAAGCCACATGGTGCAGCAACGAAGAGGGCACCCCACCGGATATGCACCTGACGGGCTACGAGGCCGGAAAGGCAGCGACGCTGGCGGGGGTTAAGAAGTTGGTGCTGACTCACATTCCGCCATACGCCGACGGTGAAGAAGCACTACGTGCTGCGAAGAGTACCTTTGCCGGTGACGTTGAATTGGCCTACCTGGGCATGGAGCTAGGCGGCTAGTCTCAGCGACTATCGGGTTTCCGTACAGCTGTCGCACCGCTTTCGCGCCGGGCGGTAGGGTAGTTGGCATGACTACAGCTAATTCCGATTTTCGCCGTGCCGATGGACGCGCGGTTGATGAAATGCGCAAGGTGACCATCACTCGTGGCTTCACCGACAATCCGGCCGGTTCTGTGCTGGTTACTTTCGGTAATACGCGTGTAATGTGCACCGCTTCCGTCGAACAGTCGGTGCCACGATTCAAGCGTGACTCCGGCGAGGGCTGGTTGACCGCTGAGTACTCCATGCTGCCGGCCTCTACCCACGAGCGCATGCCCCGCGAGTCAATGCGCGGCAAGGTCAAGGGTCGCACTCACGAGATTTCCCGTCTGATCGGTCGCTCCTTGCGAGCTGCTATCGACTTGAAGGAACTCGGTGAGAACACCATCAACATCGACTGTGATGTTCTGCAGGCGGATGGTGGTACTCGAACCGCTTCCATCACCGGTGCGTACGTCGCGCTGGCTGATGCCCTGACCTACCTGCATGCAGTGGGCGCTGTTCCGGGCACCCCGCTGAAGGCACCAGTCGCAGCTGTTTCGGTTGGCATTATTGACGGCCGTGTCTGTCTAGATCTGCCTTACGAGGAGGACTCCCGCGCTGAGGTCGACCTCAACGTGGTGATGACCGCAGAGGGCAAGTTCGTCGAAATCCAGGGCACTGGCGAGGAAGGCACCTTCGACCGCGATCAGCTGAATGACATGCTCGACTCGGCGGAAAAGGGCCTGCGTGAGCTCGTTGCCCTGCAGCAGGAAGTTCTGCGTGCGCCGTACCCGGGTGAGCTGCCGTGAAGCTCCTCGTCGCTACCCGAAATTCTAAAAAACTAGTCGAGCTCGACCGCATCCTGCGTGCGGCGGGTATTGATTCGGTGGAACTTCTTTCGCTTAGCGACGTCCCGGAGTACCCAGAGCGCCCCGAAACCGGTCGCACTTTTGCGGACAACGCCTACATCAAGGCTTTCGATGGTGCGAAACACACCGGCTACGCGTGTTTGGCAGACGATTCGGGGCTCAGCGTCGATGAGCTAAACGGCATGCCGGGTGTGCTCTCGGCGCGCTGGTCGGGCACTCACGGCGACGATGTCGCTAACTACGAGCTGCTGCTCGCCCAGATGGGGGACTGCCCAGATGAGCGTCGTACGGCGTCCTTCCGTACCGCCTGCGCGTTGGTCGTCCCCGGTGCCAAGGAGGTGCCGTCCGCGCTTGCCGACGGCGGTTTCCCAGCGGTCCTCGATGAAGCCGGTAATCTGCTGCTGGTTGTAGAGGGCCGCTGGCCTGGCGCCATTCTGCGCGAGCCTGTTGGGGACAATGGGTTCGGCTACGATCCGGTGTTCGCGCCCGCAGTTGGGGAGGGCAACGAAGCTGAGGGGGCCTTGTCTGCGGCACAAATGAGCGCCGAAGACAAGGACGCTTTTAGCCACAGGGGGCGTGCACTGCGTGCCTTGACTCCGGCGCTGAAAATTCTGGCTGAGGTTGAGGCTAAGGGGTAGCCCTGGGGCGAGCCCTCGGGCTGCCGAGAGCCCGCTACTTCAGCTGGAAAGCGGTCTCGACTTCCTCACGGCGCTTCTTCTCGACAAAGAAGGAGAGGAACGGGACCACGCCACCGAGCGCGGTGATGATCCACTTTGCTGGTTCCCAGCGGGCTTTGGTGCCCAGGTTTACGGTGGCAATGAGGAATGCCATGTAGCCGAAGCCGTGAATCTGGGCGGTGTAGAAGAACCACCGCGGCGCGTCGGCGGAGTTGTCGAGGATGAGGTACTTGTAAATCATCTCGGCACACAGCAAGAGCAGCATCACACCCGTGAAATAGGCGGTGACGGAGAAGTACGTCAGTGCCTTCCTTACGCGCTCTTGACGATCTGGATTGATGTTGGTCACTAAAAGTCCTTTTCTCGAATAAGCAGTTATCGCCTAGGCGTTGGTGCCAGAATCCGTCGATTGTGTCTCATCCACACGCTGCACCTTTCGCGAGCCATCCGGGTTGGTCGGCAGGAATTCGTCTGGAATTTCCGTCATGACATCGTCTTTAGCCTCAAATGCGGCCTCGCTATTGCCGCTCAGGCGTTCGCGTTCGTACTCCATGTACTTGCGGTAGGCCCAAATAAAGAACAGGCCGAAAGCTGGCCACTGCAGTGCGTAGCCCAGGTTTTGGAATGAGCTGGTTGTGTTCCACCTGCTGAGCTGCCAGTAGGCGAGTACAAGAGTGGCGCCGACTGCAAGAGCCAAGAAGATTAGTTGCACCACGCGGGTACGAGTGGGAATCTTCGCTGGCTTGTCAGTGGTATTGGGATGCTGTGAAGTGGACACATAACCACCATAGCTAGTCCGTGACCTGCCAAGCTAGCGCGCTCGCTGGATAAGGCAGGGGATGGGACATTAGGAATTCAGCTAGGACATTAGGAAATCTGCGGCAAACCCGTTAAAGTGTGTACAGTCCAAATGAGCTGTGAAAGTTCGTTGCGCCTGTAGGTGGCTTATCAGTAGTCCATGCTTACGGGGACTGTACGTAACTGTCACGGATTCGCGACGGGCGCCTGTGGCGGAATTGGCAGACGCGCTGGATTTAGGTTCCAGTGCCTTAGGGCGTGGGAGTTCAAGTCTCCCCAGGCGCACACATAAATACCCCGTGACTATGCAGGTCACGGGGTATTTTACTTTTCCGGGTGGCTCTCCACTACAACCTCACTGCAACCCGAGTCTAAAATTTCGCCCATTTTCGCCCCAACTTCGCCGAGTCCCGAGTCGAAAAGGTGCGAGTAAGTGTCGAGCGTAATCGACGGCTTAGCGTGACCCAGCTGTCGTTGTACTTGCAACACGTTCGCACCCGCCGAGATAAGTAGCGACGCGGCAGTGTGGCGGAGGTCATGGCGACCCAGCCCCTTGGGAAAAGTGTCGTCGTCGGCTACGCACCGGGCCACTGCCTCACTCCACCACGAGTGAGAGGTAGCGGGCATGGGCAGAGGTGTGTACGTGTCGCCGCGTAGAGCGTGCCACACTAGCTCGGTGGGGTGGCGGTCTGTAACCAGCGGGCGCAGCGCCTCCACAACTTGCGGGGGCATAGACACCGTGCGGGTCTCACCTGTCTTGGTGGTCGAGCCGACGGTAACCTTGCCGGTCTCGCTGCGGGTGACAGTGCGGCGAATGACGGCCGTGCCCGTTATCAAGTCCACGTCGCCGACCGCGAGTGCCGTAGCCTCACCGTATCGGCAGCCGGTTCCCACAAGGAACAACACAAGGGAGGAGTAGCCCACCTGGTCGTTGTAACGGCTACGCCGCAGCTCCTCGGTAAACGAGGTGATTTGCTGGGGAGTCAAGATATTCTGCTGCTTGGCACGGGAACCACGACCACGCCACCGAAGCCCCCGCGCGGGGTTAGAGTCAACAGCCCCCGCCTCTCGCGCGTACTCCAACAGGTTGCCGAGAATACCGACTACATCTTTCGCAGACCCCTCGGTGAGGTCGTCGAGGAGACGGTCACGCCACATCACCACCTGTGGGGTTGTAATGGAGCTGCACAGCCGCGTGCCCCACTCCGGCTCAATCCGCTGCTTCCAGAACCGGAGATACTTCCGGCGGGTTTCCCCCGAGGTCGATAGGTCAGCCTCCCATTGGGAGTAGAAGTCGGCGACGGTCGCGCGAGGGATAGCTGACCCAGTAAGGCGAGCTTTGGTTTTTGGTAGCTCGTGGTCTCGCCAGGCGCGAGCCTCCGCCAGCGTGTCAAAGGGGTGCGGGCCGTACTGTGTCGCTCCTGCCGCCTTGTAAATAACGAGGTATCTAGCCTCGCGGGGCTTGTCCTTGGGAACCCATATGTAGATGTTGCGGTCTATGCGCGTCCTACCGGGCGGGTAGCGTTTTGCCATGTGCGACCTCCTGGGCGTGAGGTAAAAGTGGTGATTTTACCAGGTGTTGACACTTGTCAACAATACTGGGACGTTAAGGGTCACTGAAAACCTGCCCCCGGTAGAGGGTGTGCTTACTAAGATTGGCACAAGCTTTACCTAAGCGTTTATCAGGATTACCGCTTCCTGTGGCAGTGACCTGCGGAAACAGTGATTCTCCGTGAAGCAGGGTGCCCGGTCGTGCTTAGGGTCATATCCATGACAAAACGCAATGACAAAACAACTGGTTTACACGAGCGGCTACTCACTCCCGAGCAGGCAGCCGCGCACCTCCATCTCAACCCGCGGACGTTGGCGAACTGGCGCAGTCGCAGGCAAGGGCCGCCGTATATCCGCTGCGGGCGAATGTGCCTCTACGACCCTGCCGACCTGGACTCGTGGCTGTCGAGGCAGCGGGTCGGCACTGTTGCCTAGCCGCACGCCCGCAGCCAGGAGGCGCTAGACGGGTGAGAAATGCTAAACGCCCTACCTATGGACAGGTAGGGCGTTTGCTCTATATTTTGCAGGAGTTTACTTGTCGCGCGACTCGCTACCGTCGTCCGGCATTTTGTCGAGTGCAGAATCGACGATGAGTTTGATGGTCTCCATCTCACCCTTGTACTTCACGAAACCGAGCAGTTCCTTGACTACTTCTTGAGGAGCGCGCTCAATCTGGGCGAGGGCAGCTTCTGGGTCATTCTTGATAAGTTCTACAAATGTCATGCCTCAAAAATAAACGGCCACAGTGTGGCTGTCTAGGCCAGATGGAAAAAGCTTTGGCCTGGCCAAGTTATCCACAGGCACGCAGCCAGGCGGCAGTCTCCACACACGCGGCGGCATGTACCCCGGCCAGCGTGCCAGCGGGCACGCCGAGCAGCGACTCCGCCTCGGCGGTGGAAATGCCGCGCGCGGCAGTGTGGACACCGGCCAGCGGCGCGGTGCCAGCGAGAATACTGCGGAGCTGGGATAAATCTGCCATGAGGAGGTCTCCCCGCCCCGGGCGCGGGGGAGGGGGGGAGTGCGCCCGGGGCAAAACTGAATATAAAGCCAAGTGGGTCAGGCCGCCCGACGCGGCTTACAGTTCCCTCGGCTAAATCTACAACGTACATTGTGGTCTCCCTGGGCATAGAAAACTTGTGTCAAAACTCCCCTCCTATTCTACTATTAGTGCAGGTAAAATAGGGCGCATGACAGAGAAAATCGCAATCAATATCGACACCACACGACACGCCGCGGAGGAGACCCGCGCGATTGCCGCCGACCTCCGGCGGCTCGCCGACGACACTGTGACGGAAATGCTCGCCGCAGTGAAAGCCGACTTTTCGCAGGGCAGCCAGGACGGCGGAGTCTCGCCGCTGTTCGTCGAGCCGCTGGCTACCGTCGAGGCCGCCTTGGAACGGTGGCGCGCAGGCCACTACGCTTACGCGGACAACCTCGACCGAGCAGCAGCGGGGCTGGACGCTACTGCCAACGGGGCAGAGGCAGCCGAGACGGACGCGGTAGCTGCTGCCGGGCGCGTGGAGCCGGGCACGGCGACCAGCCCTGACCGTGGCCCCGACTACACGCACCTCGTCGAGAGTGCGGTCAGGGAGCCGGACAGGGGGCCTGACCTAACTCATCTCGTCGAGCACAGTGTGCGGGAGCCTGACCGTGGGCCTGACCTTACCCAGCAGGTCGAAAGCCGCGTGTGGGAGGACGCAGACCCCGACCACACAGCGGAGGCGGAGGGCGCAGTCCGCGGGCCACTGAAACCCGGCGACGACACCGCCCACGAGTGGGAAAACCCCGAGGCGCTAGCTGCTCACGCCCGACGCGGTGTAGACACGTCCGAGGCTGGTAGCCGCGTCGGGCCGACCATCGACGGCAACGGCGAGAGGGTAGAGCCGTCGCGTCGGGCCGTGTCCTGGACAGAGGACGCGTTCGCCGTGCCGCTGCACACGAACTAGCCACAGCCCCGCGTTACTTGGCGCGGGGCACGCTTAGGGGACAAGGAAATCGCAGGTCAGGGGAGTGGGGGAGTGGGCCGAGCAGCACGGGGGAGGGTGGGAAGAAGCCGCGCCTGTCTACGCGGCGCGGTGGGTGCGTGGGGGCGGGGAATACCGTCCGCGCCAACCGTGGTCAAAATTTGGACAGTTAACCAAGAACGGTCTGTGAGCTTCTGCGTAAGCGGCTGCACAGTGGACGGAAGAGCACTACATGGAATTAGTAACCCTGTTTAGGGGTAGCGAATATACCCGTTTACTGTGGCGCGGCTCACATTTTCACGGGTTGGTACATGTCTTTTATGCACACTTTATGCCGTGTCCGTCCCACTTGGCAAGCCTGCGGGGGTGCTGTGACCTACAACAAAATGTTGACACCCCATGTAAATGACGGAGGTCTCCCATGAAGTGTTGACACGTGTCAACACATTAAGAAGCAGGTCACGCGCGTATTTAGCTATTGCGTAAAGCGCGTAAAGCGCGTTAAGTTGTCGGTATGAAACGAACATGTAACGCCACCCCCGCAGGGTGGCTCACAGAACCAGAAGCGGCCGCCCGCATGGGGTTGGCCTCCGCAACACTCGCCACGCGCCGTCGTGAGGGCGGTGATGTGCCCCGCCACATCACCACGGGGGCGCGCCGCCACCTCTACCGTGAGACTGATGTAGAGCTATGGCTGGCCGCCCGCACCACCGACCCGGCAGCCGACACAGTGGCTTCACTTATCGAGGAGTCGCGTACGCCTCGCAGAGACGTGCCGACACACTCCGATACTGCGACGGTCGGGAGCTTCACGCTCACGGCAGGGTCATCTGCCGAGTTACAGACCGCGCTGACCATGTGCCCGGAGTCGCTGACCGCTCTCGACCTAGCTGTCGCGCTGGCGCAGACCCAGAGCCTCGGCACCGTGACCTGGGAGGGGCGCATGCCTCGGCTGGCACTCCGCGGTGTTAGTACCTCGCTGCTGGCACACATGAACCGTCACCCGGCCACAGCGGCCAGCGCTGCCGCGCTGGCCGCAACCTGCAGAATTCACACAGCGCTTATCAACGGCGCTAACAACGACCAGGCTGCATAGCCGCAACAGACAAGGAGAATTGACATGGAAAATCTGGCATGGAAGAAAAACTTCACTGACCTGCTTCGCGAGTTCGAGCAGAATGGGACTGTGGAAATCCCTACACATCGGTTTCGTCGCAGTGACACGGTTCGCTACGCGGGTGAAGCGGTCGGCGAACTGCTGCGTCTGGCCGTAGCTGACTATCCCGGCGAGACTGCGCAGGTGCGGGTACGCGACTTTGAGGCGCTCATGCGCCGCCATTCAGAGGTAGATACAACGGGCATTCGCACGGAGGCAATTGAAAACCCCAAGCATAAGGCAGCGCGGGAAAAGCGTAAGCACGAACACGTGGAGGCAAGCCGTGCTACCGAGGAGATGAAAGCGTACTGCGAAAAGTGTGGGGTTACTGCGACGCGCGCAGAGTCGTCCGCGGCTATCGACTACCCGGAACCGGGTAGTGCTGAGATGAACACCATCAATTCAGAGGAAGAATTTTTCGAGGTGACAATCACGCACCCGGAACGTGAGGACTGGGTAGCAACCGTCGCTGTGCCGGGCGACGACCTGGAAGTTGTAGCGGAATTCTGGGCCATGGAGAAAGAGCCGCTGGTGCCAGACCGCGCAGTGTGGCCGCTTGTACAGAAGCTCGATGAAGCGCTCGCCGCCGCTAGGTAGCGAAAAGTTGGCCACATAAAGCCCCGTGCCACGAGGCGCGGGGCTTTTGCCTGCTCAGGAGACAAGCGCAGGCCAGGGAGTGGGGCGGATAGCACGGGGAGGGTAGGGGAGTCAAAGCAAAATTGGGCGCGGGGGTGGCTGATGGTGACGTGCAGTAAAGTGTTGACACTGGTCAACGCATGAAAAGACCTTGCGAAGTGGCCAACTTTGGCCATATAATTCGGGGGTGGCTAGAACTCGACGAGGTTAGGAGCACCCCCATGAGTCACATCACAGAGGCAGAGGCCGCCACCCGGCTCGGCGTATCCCGCCGGACACTGCGACGCTGGCGCGCGGCAGGCCGCGACGTACCTGCCCACGCCCGCCTACATGGCCGCATTATCTACGACCGCGAGGACGTGGAAGCGTGGGCCGCCCGCCAATTCACCCCGCGGATTGCCGCCTAGACAAAGAAAGAGGCCCCGGGCGGTCATCCGAGGCCCCTCACACACAATGCTGAAAAGGATTTGAACCTATGAACACAACTGTATCAGACAACGCTCCTGTTGTCTGCACTATCGACGACCCTGCCGCCCACGGTGAGCAGGTAAAAGCCACCGCGCGCGAGCTAATTGCCGCAGGTTTCCGCGTCATGCTGATTGAGGCACCGCAGTCACTGGACACGCCGCAGCAGCACCGCCTCGCCAAGGTCGGCGCGGAGAAGAAGCCGGGTGAGCCAATCACCTGGCGCAGCAACACTGGCACGGACGACCTGGAGCTGATTCGCCGAGGAGTAGAGCTACGGGGCGGCTACGTTAACCTGGCCGCGGTTCCTACGCGACTGTCGGCAATCGGTGACATCGACGGCGGGGTAGAGCGCGAGACACTGCTGGAGGCACTGGGGCTGGACGAGTCGGCACTCTACGAGACGACTCCGGGCAGCCAGCAGTACGTCAATGAAAAAGGCAAACTGTGCGAGGCGCACGACCGAGGCGCACATATCCTGATTCGTTTTGACGAGTCGGACGAGGAGCTGCTGGAAGCCAAGGACGCATTAGGCACCAGCTGGAGCTGGGACTCGGGTACCGGAGTCAAAGTACTGTTCCGGTCACAGGAGGGTGGCTACGCGCTGACCTATCCAACCGTCCGAGCTAACGGACAATTCGACGACGGGCAGTATATCCGCACGGGGCGGGTAATCGGCTGTCCGCCAGCACTACGCGCCTACATCATGGAGGTAGGTGGCGCGGCGCTGGAGCGTAAGCGGGCAGCCGAGCAGAAGAAGTCCGAAGCCCAGAACACGTCCGTCCTCGTAGAGGAGATGGACGCGGACACCACGCCGCGAGGGTTCGGTCGAGTGGGCTGGGGCTACGGCGACAACAACGCGGCGTTCGTTGCGGCATGGGAGATGGAACATACGGTCGCGGACGTGCTGGCGGACGAGCGCATTCCCGAGGACTGGCGCTTTACCGACGCTGGCACCGACAGCAACGGCACGCAGCAGTGGACAGCACCAGGAGTCCACGCCAGCGACCGGTCAGCAGTCACCGGGTTCAGCGACACGACGGGCAACGAGCTGCTGAACATCTTTTCACCGAACGTTCCCGACGATGTGGTCGACGCGTTCTACAAGGCGACAGAGGGGAAGAAGCCCTACGACGCGGGGCAGTCCTACGGAGCGTGGCAGCTGGCCTGTGCGCTTATCTACCGCGGCGACTGGCAGGCCGCGCTGGTAGGCGAGGGCATGGAGATTCCGCGATTCCCCAAGGAGAAATACTACGGGGCAATCCTGCACGCGGATAAGACGCTTGCAGAAAACTCACATTGGCTGCAGACGCTGCGACGTATCTACCTGCAAGCGGCAGGTTTCGAGTGGGCGGCAGACTATCCTGCACCGACTCGGTACATCGACGCTGTAACTGTGGACGGTGCGACAACGGTCTACGTCGAGACGACTGTGGCAGGCAGCACGGAGCATGAGGAGCTGACCGTTGCTACGGGGGAGGAGGTAGCCGAAACTCCTGCAGACACTACGGAGGAGGTAGCGACCCTGTACGCGATACAGCTAGACCAACCGTCTGGGTTCCTAACGATGGACATGGGAACAGGCGCGCTAACCGCCGCCCCCGCAGCAACAGAGCTGCCTCCCGCAGAGTCGCCCGAAACGGTTACCGCCGCAACATCTACCCAGCCCCCGGCAGCAGTGGGGCAGCCACAGGCACAGACACAAGTACAGACACAGCCGCAACCGCAGGCGCAGGTGGTAGAGGAGCAGCCGCAGGAGGCTACACACGAGCGCCTGCTGCGTGAGGTGGAGGAGGCCCTGGACGAGTGGGTGCCCGAGATTGAGGCCTCCCTGGGGCGTGCGCTGACACCCGAGCAGCGCGACGCACTAGGCCACGCGTTCTACCCGTCGTTCCGCCGGGAGCGCCGAGACCAAACCGAGCTTTTCACCGTGGTGGGTGCGCCAGGCGCGGATAGGGGGCGGCGGTACCCTCACGGTAGCCCTGTAGACCCTGCGGTGGTGACCGCGCTGTTCAACTACAGCGAGATAACGCGAGGTCTCTACTGGACGCATGTAGACACGCAGAGTCCGGGCACCCCGCTAGGCATGCTCGTCAACGTCCTCCTGGCCACCGCACGTCGCATTGATACCCACACGTCCGCTTCACCGTTCGGTATCGTACGGCAACCTCTAAGCATGTTCACTGTCTGTGTGGGACGGTCAGGTATGGGTAAGTCGTCGTCGAACGCGTTGCCTCCGGGGATAGCGTTCGCAGCTCCAGGACATGCCGGGCCTATCGCAGGTAGTACCGACAACCTGCCGAACTACGACGGTGACGTGAAAGTTATCACCCCTAAGGGCCTAGGTATGCACATGTGTGATGAGGTCGAGGGGGAAGAGGGCGGCAAGAAGACCGTGCTCCGCCACAAGGCGCACCCAGTAGCACGCATTAAGAGCGACGAGCTGTCCGGCTTCCTCACGCAGCTTGCTAAGCAACCTGCTGGTGGGCTGGCTATGCTCGCCGAAGCATTCTCGGGTGAGAACTTTGTACCCGCGTCAGCGCAAAACGGCCTGATGGTCGCGCCAGATAACTACACAGTCACGCTGGAGGCGAACGTGCAGCCGAAAATGGCAAGCCAGCTGCTGGAGTCCTCGAAACTCGGCCTGCTGCAGCGTTTCGTGTTCTACCCTGCTGCGTGGCCGTGGGCAAGCGTGTTTGACGAGCGCGACATTGCGCGCCCCCAAAAGCCTTTGCAGGAGCAGGAGCGGATTACCCTACCTGTCGTCGGGAAGAGCTTCACCTGGTGCCCGGAGATGATTGCGGAGTACCACAGCCAGCGAGAAATGCAGGGCGCTGAAATCGTCCCGGATTGGGTCGAAGACCGCGCACACGAGTTCGTCCTGTGCTTCCGTGTCGCGTGTCTCTGTGCCGCGCTCCATGGGCGTGCGGAGGTCACCAGCGGCGACTGGGAATGGTCGCGTCTCCTGGTACGGGTGGTCAGCTCCCGCACCCTCGACGGGTTACGTGCCGACGCAAGGGAGCAGAAGAAGCAAGACCACCGCGAGGTGGGCGTAGGACGCGCCTACGAGAAGCTAGGAGCCGAGGAGGAGCTGGCCGCGCAACGCCTGAGCACTATGCGGGAAGTCCTTGACCGCCTCGTCGAAGAGCTTGACCGAAAAGAGGGTAAAGCGGTTACCGAGAGCCAGGTCACCCGCCGGTTCTCCCGGGGTAGGCACCCGGCGGTTAAGGAGGCGCTAGCCACGCTAGTAGAGATGGGGAAGCTACATATGGAGGTCACAATGGGGCCGCGGCCTGGAAAGGCGTACACACTGCTGGATACCCAGCTATAACCCCGCTCAAACCCCTACACCGTGTGTAGGGGTTTTCCTCTATCTTGAGCACGTTCAACAGGTAAGTTGCTGGCCGTACGTAGGGGTACCCCGTTGGCTACTACCGACGAAAGTTAAAAGCGACGCAAAAACGACGGTAAAAGCGACGGTGAAAACCTACTCTGACCTGCAAAAGCAGCAAAAGCGACAAAAACGACATTTTAGTCGGTGACCGTGGGTACCTGCAGGTGGCCTCGCGCGTATAGGGGTGACGCTAATTTAGTTATATTTTTATACATACTTCTACCCGTAAGGGTTCCTGTGAGTAGATTTACACCCTCTCGGAGCAAAACCGTCGTTTTTGTCGCTTTTGCTGCTTTTGCAGGTCAGGGCATGAAAACAACCGTCGCTTTTACCGTCGTTTTTGCGTCGCTTTTAACCTTGCGTCGCCTTTAATCGCTTCGGTGGTCGCCACCCTCGCCGCCTCGCACGTTGCCGCCCGCGTCCTCCTGCCTCCGCGTCGGGCCAGGGTGCCCTTTCCCGCGCCTGTAGCGCGTCCCATGCCGCCTGTAGCCTGCTGCCGTGCATATCTGCCTGGCGTGAGTCGCAGCGCGTCAGCGCAGGCTAGGGGCGCTTTTAGGGGTACATACTGAATTGAGTACAGAGTCTACTATCACAGTGTCCGTCCCGTGTCTAGCGATTGTGGCAAATTCGTCACCCAAAAGGGTGGACAAGAGTGTCCGGAGGGGTTTATATTTAAGTCAGAGAGTCCGACAAGCGGACACCTACGACAGGAGTAGAACCCTTGAGAACCGACGAACTCATAACCCAAACAGCGGCAGCTGCCGCCCTCGGTATTTCCCAGCGCACCATGCAGCGGTGGGCAGCAGAGGGGCGCGGGCCACGAGTCCACTACGTGCTGGGCCGCCCCGGCTACAAGCAGGCGGATATTGACGCTTACCTGCGAGGAGGCAGCCATGCCTAACGTCACTTTCTCCGTTTTCGAGGAGCTAGGCGCGGGTAGCAGCCTCATGGTGACCGCCCGCGACGACTACATGACGCTCGGTACCGCCGAGCTGGATACTCGGCGCGAGGGCAGCCTGGCGCGTGCGGCCTGGTCGCTGCGTGCCCTCAACATGAGCGAGCAGCAGGTCGGCGACCACATTTACGCCGCCGTGCGTCGTGCAGGCCGCAACCTCGACGAGTACGAGGCAGCCGAGGGTCTGCTGGCCCGACTGGGCCTCATGCTCGACCTGAACATGACAGAGCAGGCCGTCACTGTCATCAGCGGCAGCGAGGTCACCTGGTGCGGCTGGCGCATTCGTGGCGACCGTGTGGCACTGCTGATTGACGACACCCTGCGCGGGGAGGCGTGGACACTGCGCCAGGCTATCGACGCTGGCCTCATGGTGCGCTACACCCTGGCAGCCGGTGACGAGCACCTGGCGCGCGTTGCCCGCGCCCAGGTGCTCCTGGACGAGACCGCCCCGCTGGCGCAGGTGGTAGAGGCTAGCTGCACTGGCTCCTCGCCGCGTGCCGAGGTGCAGGCCTACCTGCAAGGGTGGGCTGACAATTACATCGACGAACTGCTGGAAGAAAGCCGCTACACGTACCCGGACGCGGTGTACCGCGACGGCACCTTGACCCTCGGCTCATGGTCAATCGAGGAGGAGCGCACCGAACTAGCGGACGTAATCGACGGCGTGGAGACCGGCGAGCTGGACTCGCTGGCCGCGGCACTGACCGCGCTGTACGACGGTGGCCTCACTCCCGTGTGCGGCGACCTGCCGCAGGAGCCAGCGCTGCGCCGCGCGGTAATCGCAACCGCCGACGAGCGGACAGCTACAGGCGACATGGAGCCGGTCACCGCGGCTATCACCGAGCTGCTGGCAGCGCAGGAGTAGCCCCCATGTTGGATTATTTTGCTGACCGTCCCGGGTATCAGGCCGACTGCCCCGTCACTCCTGCCTGGGACGGCTCCCGCGTTATCAACGGCATTGAGATTGTGACGGGTACGGGAGCCGCCGACGGTATGAAAAGGTTGCTGGCGCGCAACGCCCCTCTGGCGGCTGACTGCGAGACGACGGGAACTGAGCCGTGGCAGCGGCGGCAGGTGAAAGTCGTCGTGTTTGGGCACGCCGACGATTACAACGCGCCACTGGCGGTGGCACTTGACCCACGCGACCCGGAGCAGCTGCAGCTAATCCGGCAGGGGCTAGCGGAAGCGCCGCAGCTGCTTTTTCACAACGCGTCGTTCGACGCGCCAGCACTCTACGAGTCGGGTATCTGCACCGACCTGGAATGGATTGACCGGCTGTTCGACACAGTGGTGGCCGCCCGTCTCGTCCGCAGGTGGAATGAGACACAGACCAAAACGTTGGCGGCGGGCTTGGAGCAGTCCTTGCACACGTACCTGCAACTCGGCGACCCGAGCGCCCAGACTTTCGCCCGGGTCAAAAAGACGCACGGTTTCTCCTCCGACGCTGATTGGTTCGCTTCTGCCGACATTGACATTGCCGCCTACCTGGTAGGTGCCGCCGCCGACGTGGTACACCTGCCGCGACTGGCACACGTCGTCGGTCAGTACGTCGAGCGCATGCTGACTAGCGCTGACAGCGTATACACCAACCCCGCCGTGTGCTCGCCGGAGCAGGCAGCGCACCTCATGGAGCGCGAGCAGGTAGTCAACCGCGTTCTGCTACGCGCCAACTTGCGCGGTTTCGAGATTGACGTGGACTACGCCGAGCAGTACCTGGAGGCCGCCCGTATCCGACTAGCGGAGCTGGCGGAGTACCTGCTGTCACTGGGGTGGGTGCGAGACGCACGACCTGATAATGAGCCGTGGAAGCGGTACTCACTCGTGGGCGAAGCAATCACAAACACTTTGGTCACCGACGGGTGGATTGACCCTGCAACCTGGCCGAAAACCGGTAAGGGTAAAGGAAAAGGTAAAGGAAAAGGTAAGGGTAAGGGCAAGCTGTCACTTGAGAAGAAGCACCTCAAGAAGTGCTGCGACCCTAAGACGGGAGAGCTGGAGCCACGAGTAGCCGCCCTCATTGAGTTCAAGGAGCTTGCCAAGACCGCGAGTGACTACGTAGTTAAGTCGCTCGCGTCCATGCATACCGACGGACGTATCCGTCCTAGTACCTCGGTGCTGGGAGCAGTGACAGGTCGAATGTCGTATAGCGGTATCCCGCTGCAGCAGTTCGACAACGCCGCCCGAGGCATTATCGAAGCCAACAACTGGGTTTCACTTGACTGGACAGCAGTGGAGCCAGTGATTGCAGCCGCACTCGCAGGGCAGTGGGATTACGTAGAGAAAATTGAAAACGGGGCTGACCCCTACATTCCGATTGGTCGGGAGGCTGGAGTAATCCCCGCGGATATTCCTGATACCCCGCCGCCCGGCCTCACTGAAAAAGAGGCCGAAGAGTTTCCGTGCGCCAAGAACCACAAGGGCAGGAAACAAGCGAAAACCATTCTGCTGGGTCTCATGTACGGGCAGCAACTACCGTCGCTGGCGAAGTCACTGAACCTGGACATTGCCGAGGCAGAAGCGCTGCAGCGCAAGGTGTTCGAGGTCGTTCCCCGCATGGCGGAGTACCTACACGGGCGAAAAACCTATGCCGAGCAGCACGGGTTTGTGTGGTCGGCCAGTGGCCGCCTCATGCCCATCGAGCGAGGGTACAACGGGGAATGGAAAGGGTACCTCGGCCAGAACTATACGTGCCAAGGGTCGGCCTACGACATGCTGGCGGAGACCATATACGAAGCCGAGCGGCGGGGGCTGGGCGACGCTATCCACCTCGCCATGCACGACGAGCTGCTGGTGGACGCGGCAGCAGTCGCCGAGTTCCAAGACATTATGGAGGCCGCCATGCACAGTCTGGTGCGCGTCGCGCCCGAGGCAGTAAACCACAAGTTCGTTACAGATAATCACGCGCTCCCGGAGCGCTGGAGGTCAGTGTAATCATGCTGGGAGCAGAGTCACTTTTCATGCCGCTTATGACGGTGCGAGACAACACGGTAGAGGCCGTAGAGTTCGTCGCACACTCCATGGCGGTAAGCGGGGTAGCGACCGTCCTGCTAGACCCCGAGGGGCGAGCGGTGGTCGATGGGCGCACGAAACCCATGCAGAAGAAACGACCGTCGCCGGTGCTGGAGCCGGGCAACGGTCGCGCGGCACAGACTGCACGCGAAGCGGTTATCCGGTGGTCGGAGACTAACGACGGGGCAGTACCCCAGATAGCCGCCGTCGTCCGCGACACTGACCCCTTTATCTTTCTCACGGGGGCAGGGCTAGAGCAGTGGTGGCAGGTCACGGGTGGCGGCACATGTCCACCGAGGACATTCGGCAGGTACCTGGTGGTGGAGGGGATAACTGCAGGGCTATCGCGGGGCAATCAGCTACTACAAGTCGCGGGAGTGGGTTCCATCGTCCCGTTACCGCCTAGCGGTGACGTGTACATGGCCGCGGGCACGCTTAACGCACCGCCAGCCCTAGAGGCAGCACTCATGCGGCTGCCGCAGCTATAGGTGCCAGGCAGAGAGGAAAACCCATGCATATCACAGAGAACGACGACGGCACGGTGACCGCTACATGCAGCGCGCGCAGCGGTGTAGTCACGTCGGTAACGTTCGCTCCTGACACTGCCGCACGGGTCACTGCCGCAGCCGAGTGCCTACCGGGCGACCCGGAGCAGGCCGAGGACGACCTGTACCTGGCGCTGTCGCGGGTGTGCCGGACACCTGCTACCTACGTCGCGGCGCAGCAGCGGGTCGCTGATTTGCTCGACGAAATGAACGACGAAGTACACCCCGCCGAGGTCGAGCTATCCTCGCTGGGTGACTTCACCTGGCGACAGTGGTGGTTCCACGGAGCGGGCACCCGCCGCCTCTACCGGCTACTGACCAGTGACGTGCTGACCCTCGGCCAGCTGGTCGAGGAGGCGCACCGCACCGGCGTGGAGCTGACTTACTCGGACGTGTTGGACGACGTAGATGTGTACAGGGTCGCGCGCCTCGGTGACTATTATGCGGGGCCGCCTCACTGGGCAGACCGCGCTGTGACCCGCTACGTGGAGAACGCCCTGGTGGTCGGCTGCGGTAATCTCGCAGCAGACGCTCCACTCTTCGCGCGGAAGACGGCGTAGCTGTCACAACTGGTCTGGTGGCCACGGCTTTCCATCGGGGAAATACCGGTCATATTTCCAGCCCAGGCGAAAGGGGAGGACGTATTTCTGGGGACTGTTGTTTGCTTCCCACATCGACTTTGGTTTTGTTGCTCGCTCGGCTTCTTCCCGGTCGGTGTACACCCCGTAACAGATAGGGTCCCAGAAGTTGCTATCGGTGATTTCGAGAGTGGGTGTGCCGGTGAACACTCCGTAAAGGAGTTGGTCGCGGCTTTCGACCTCGACCTCGAAGTCTTCCCAGGTGCCCCTCATGTCGCCAGGTTGTGCGCGCCACCAGTTGTCAATCGCGAGGGCGGTTTGTTCAGATTCGACGAACCCGCCGAGCGGTTCAGTGTTATCCGGGTAGCGGGGATAAACGACGCAGACGACAATTTTCATAGTCATGGTTCTACACCCGGCATGGGAGGTTGGCCACAGAGGAGTAGCTTCGGGCGTAGTAAGTTTTTCCGTGGTAGACAATTGTTCCCAGGGTGACACCGATAAAACGGGTATCTACCTTGCCGTTGCATGTGAAGGCCACGTTCTTTTGAGTGAGGGTATTTGTATTGTAAGCAGAAGCATGTACCCCGCTTAGGGCAAGCCTCCAAGCGGTGTAGTACTTGTACCGTAGGTCCGAGCTGTGCTTAATGCTGCTGACAGGCACACGGCAGTTGGTGTGTGCCTTGAAGCCTATGGTCCCCCAGTTACCCGACTTGCGAAAATGAATGTTGTCGAGTTTCAGCGTGCATGGCCCGTACTCCTTGACGGCTCGAACAGCGGTGGTGTCCTCGCCGGGTGGGGTGTCAGATAGGACGTAGGGTATCGAGATTGACCCAAGGTTTTCTTCTACTTGAGCCTGGGCGGGTGCTGCAGTCCCTAGGCTGGCGACGCTGATTGCCACCGCTGTGAGTAGGGATATTGTGCGTGTGCGCATGGTTGGAGCCTTCCGTGAGCATGCTTGCCAATCCGATGGTGACAGTCTGCCCCTTTGCAATTTATTAGCTGGGCAACCGTCACTTATAGCTTGGTTCACTTCCTGCCTCGATGGAAGCTCTGCGACTTTCGGCTACCCCAAGCCGAGCTAATTTGTGTCTACTCCTCTAGACGCGAGCAGCTTGCTTCACGAGACTAGGCGCATGGCTACATACACAGCAAAAGTAAAGCGCTCCGGCGACTGGTGGGCCGTCACCGTTCCCCAGGTACCAGGACTCTTCACCCAGGGGCGCACCCTCGCTGAGGTAAAAGATATGGTGCGCCGGGCGCTAGAGCTGTACCCGGAGATAGAGCCAGACCCGGACACCGCCGAAGTGGTCGTTCAGCTGGACACTCCCGCAGGGGAGGAGGCAGCCGCAGCCGTCGCCCGTAACCGCGCCCTCGCCGAGGAAAAGGAAGCAGCCGCTGCTGCCACCGCTAGCGCGGCCCGGCACCTTGTAGCCCAGGGGCTGACATACCGCGACACGGCGGTACTGCTCGACATATCCCACCAGCGGGTCGCGCAGCTCGTCTCCGACTAGCTCGTCACCTATCTCACCACCCCGCCCGACGCGACTCTGCACTGTCTCATGCAGCAGTGCCCTCGCGCCGGGCGTTTCCTATGTCTGACCTAGGAAAATGAGCCGCGCCGCCGAAAATGTATCCGCTTCTGCACCCTAGCCGCTGTCGCACATACGTGTTAGGATATAGTCAAGTGTCCAGAGTTGATTTAAGGAGCGTACACAGTGGATACATCGTTTTTCGAGCGTCAGCAGGAAGCAATGGCGCGGGTAGCAGAGTCGCAGGAGACCTACGACCGTGCAGAAGAGGCGTACCAAGCAGCCGTCGCAGAGCGAACCGATACGTACGACGCGGTGAAAGCGGAGCGTGAGAGCCGCATGGCAGCACTTGAGGAGGAGCAGGCCCGTGCCCGCGCCGCACTTAACGAGGAGATGGACTCCGACTACGCGGAGACCTTGGCCGAGGCAGACCGCACCGTGAACGCGGCGGTGGAATCGGTCAACGCCGCACAGGACGCGTGGCGCGAGACAATCACCGCCGAGGTGGAGTCCAAGACAGTCACCCGCCCGCAGATTGAGATGGCCGGGCTGACGCTGCCGCAGCGTCGCCACACGCACCGAAAGGCTGTTGCGTAGCAGCCTGCAACTAGCCCCCAGGTGATTTCACCTGGGGGCTTTTTCGTGCGTCAAAACACCCACGCTGCGGGGCACTGTGGCAGGCTACACGGAGCAGGGAGCAGGCCGCCTGCGGCAGGCCGCAGGTGGCGGGCATACCGTGCCCTGCACCGGGTTCTAGACCACCGTCTAGACCAAGAAAAGTAGACCCTGTATGCGGGGAATAAGCATAGACGCGGAGCGTTAAAGCCCTAGACATTTAGGGTTAAAGTCCTAGACATTCAGCGACAGAAAATCCGCCCCGAGCCAGGTTTTCCCAGGTTCGAGGCGGGTTTTCGGGGTCTAGGCCCGGGGAATTAGAGGGTCTAGTGGTCTAGAGCCGGGTACAACCGCCAGTCGGGCGGACATTACAGCGTCCGAGGTGCCCATCAAGCGGGCCACATCGGCCACGGCTAGACCGGCCATGCGGCACGCGCCCAGCCCCTTGGTGATAGCCAGCCGGTCTAGCTCGGTCAGCTTCTCGCAGGCCAGCCAGGAGGTCACGTCGCCCGCGTCAAAATGAGACCTGTTTTGGCTGCTCTGTAGCCCCGCGATACGCGCCTGCTGGGTGAAGTTTAGCTGTGCCAGCGACTGCCGCATGAGGCGCGTTGCTGCCTCCGTAGGGGCAGGCGGAGCAGTCACTGGCACAGTTTTCAGTCCCGGGGCGCGAGTAGTTACGAACTTAGACAATCGGTTTTGCGACACGCCTGCGAGGGTCGCCACTGCGCGCTTCGGCACTCCTAAATCGAGCAGCGCACCTAATGCGTCACGGTGCCACTGCAACGTGCCGAGCTGTCCCGCGTCCTCTAGGTCGCGGAGCAGGGCGGGGGCTGCCGCCCACATCTCCGAGTCGTCGGCGGTACTCGCTGCGGCCTGTAGCCGGTGCTCTAGCTCCGCGCGTGCGCGCCCTGCTGCATTGTAAAGTTTCTTGGTATCTTTCATGTCTTGCTCCTAGTGGTAAGTAGTGTGTTCGTCGCCCGTGACGCGTGCCTCGTGGCCACGATAGGAGGCCGAAAGAACGTCGTATTCTGCTGCCCAGGGCAACGGTTTCCCGGCTAGCTGCGACTCGGTGACACGCACCCAGGGAAGCTGTGCAAGCTCGTCACACGTATAGTCCTGCCACCTCGGCGGCAGCTCCTCACCCTTTTTCCGTCCCGCAGGTTCCACCGCCGCGTCGAACATCGGAGCAAGTCGCGGAGTCACGCGGGGAATGGATTTGTAGACCCGCTCGACGGTATGCCACACCTTGCGCACGTCCGGGTTTTTCTCCCCGTCCAAGCGGCCAGGCACATAGCCATAGGGTGCCGCCACGCGCTGCGCGGTGACTTCTCCGCTCGGCAGGGAACTCATAGCGATACCCTGCCCCGGAGTGCCGTGAGGTATCGCCGCCGAGAGTTCTTTGGCTGCCTCTGCCGCGTCGCCCGCGACAATGCTGAGGGTGTGTGCCTCGGGCACACCGAGCGAAAGGCGAGCCTTTATGTTGCCCCTCATGTCGCCCGGGAAAGTGTCCACGTACAACGTCTGCGCCACGAAAAGCATGTGAATGCGAACGGCGCGGGCTTTCTGCAAAACAGTGGTGAGCTTCGCCTGCACACCTGCCCAACCTGCATTTTGCGGGTGACTTTTCACGTTGATGGACTTGGCGAACGCGCCATACTCGTCGAACAAAACCACCAGCGGGCGAGGCTCGTACACCTCCCCGGAAATGGCTGCCGCTGTCTGCTGCGAGTAGCGCTGCTCCATCTCGGCATGCACCCACTGGATAAGCCGCACGTGCTCCGCGTCGGTCGATGTGTACATGGCGACGTTAGGTAGGTGCTGGACAAGTGGCACGTAGTCCGAGCTACCTTTGCCGTCCGCTATCATGACATCTGCACCAGCCAGCACACAGCTGGTGAGCAGCCAGCTCGCCCAGAATGACTTACCCGAGCCGGTGCCGCCACCGACGAGTGCGTGAGGTGTTGTCGCCATGGCAGCCGACAACACCTCACCGTCGGCAGTGCGGCCCTGCACCCAGGACAGGCGCGGGTACGCGGCAATCGACGAGGCGTAGAACTCTTCCAGCGACTTAGTGCCAGTCACATGTAGCTGTTCGTCCGCGCCTGGCACCCACGGGGTCATGCGGGCAGCCCTCGGCGGGGTCACGATAGCCACGCGGTCAGCGGCGAGGCGGCGCAGTTCAACGTCGCACTTCACGACACCGCGCAGCTTTTCGACGGTGCGGTTCCACACATCAAAGCCGACAGTCGGCGGAGTTTTCACAACGAGGTACCCGCGACCGTCACCTGTCACGCCCCAGCCCTGCGGAGTCGGGCAGAGGTAGTTGGTCACGCCGTCCGCGCGTTTAGTTACGTAGGCTAAACCCAACTTGTGCATAGTCTGATTCCAGTGTGCCAGGGTCGTGGACTGCACCAGTTCCCACAGCTGCCGCGCGTCACGCTTTACCAGTTGGTAGCCGCGCGTGGCTTGCATATCGTGGCCCGCAACTTGTGCCGTGAGGCCGGTGCCAGTCACATCATAGAACCCGGCAGAGCGCAGAGCTTCCACCGCGTCGCCCGCGTCCAGTTCCAGAGTCAGCCCCACGCTGTCAGGCTCGAAACGCACCACGTGGTCGTGCCACGGTTGCGGAGAGAACACCGCTCCGTACACGCGCAGCAGGTCGCGCACCGAGTCGGCGGGGAGCTTGCCCACGCCCGGCTCATGGAAGCTGCCGCCCTTTACATGCTGCGCGAGTTCCGCGTACTTGCTGCGGTATGCTGCGAGGTCTGCGACAGCCTCCTCAATAAGCGCCGAGTCACAAAAACCCTCGTCGATACTGTCCGTCTCTGCCGCCTGCTCCGTGTCGCCGGTAACCTGCGGCATGAGGTCGTCACCGAGTCCGGCGAAGAAATCTTTAGCCATTTTTAACTCCTTAAACGTTCGTCCATGACTCTGTTGCGACCTCTGCGTCCGGGCGGTCAGCAGTGGTCATGGTGAAAACGAAATTTCCGTTCGCCTGGTCAATGTGGAAGTCGAAAAGGTCTTTGACATTGAGGCGGCGACGAATACGCTCCTCGTTTTTCTCCAGGTCACCCAGCTGGTACTGACTAGGCGCGTAGATACGTGCTTCAACGTCGCCTGTCTCTGCTATCGGTGTCAGCGCGACCGTGTAGCAGCCAGTCCGGAACGGCTTGCCGTTTTCGTCGTAAGTGGTTTTCGCCATGCCGCCCGCTTCCAGCGCCTCGTCCATATCGGCGAAGCGACCTCGCCCGGTTTTCTGGTCGAACACCACGGTGACGGCACTGCGGGGTGGTACTTGCAGCTCGTACCTGCGACCTTTGAACCATGCCACGAGCCACACGGCAATGGCCGCCACCGCCGTGTAACCTGCGGCGGCGTTGTGCAGCAGCACGGAGACGATATACAGCCCCGCGAGGATTGCCAGCCAGCGGAGCCACCGCCTGCGCCAGGTCGGCTGCCACAGCCACCGCGGGGTGTTGACACGCGGCAGACTCCACTGCGGGCGGGGCAGCCCCAGCCGGTCGAGCAGCCCGGCGCGGCTGTCCGTCTCCTGTGGCTGGGCAAAATCAATATCTGGGTCGGCGACCGGCTGCATAAGTGCGGTCTCGGTATCGTCTATCGGGTAGAAAGCGCGAGTTTCGTCAGTCATTGGAACCTCCACAAATCATGCCGTAGGCAATGAGATAGGTAGCGTACGGCTGTTTGACGCGCCCCTCGTCCAGCGCCTCGTTGTAAATCGAGTAGCGCTTTGAGTCGCTAACCTCACCACATACCCACGACTCTTGTGGCAGCTCCTCGCGCCAACCGGAGTCGCAGCCGTCGGGTACCAGATATGTGTCAGCGTCGGGGTCAGAGTTCACCTGGAACGCTGGCGGGGTGCCAGTGCCCAACCACTGGAAGCAGGCCTTGAGAATGTCCGGGCGATACGGGCGCACCTGCCCCAGGTCGTCTACCAGCTGCTGGCCGCGCTCATACGGCGACGAGGTGGTAGACGGCGACGGCTGGGGGTAGCGGAGCTAGTCACAGCTGGGCTAGCGGTCACCGCCTCGCGGCTGCCACTGGTGCCGTGGGGCAGCCACAGCCACACGGTGAGCAGCGCGAGCACGGTACAGGCGGCGTATGCCAGGCGCGATACATCACGCGGGTGCGGGCGAACCCCGCCGTACTTGGCCGTGACCGGCTCCGGGCCGGGCAGCGTCGAGGAGAACTCTTCAAACTCACGTTGCGCCCCGTCGCTGTGGAACGGCGGTACATCAAGAATGACCGACTTCACGGCGCTACCTCCAATCTAACTGTCACTGTGACAAATTGACGTGTGCTCACAGCAAGCCTCCCAACAGGCGGATTAGCTGCCAGGGGTCAACTCCCGCAGCCGCTCCGCCGCCACCGGCCAGCAGGAACCCGAGGGCAACATAGCTGAGTTTCTTTTTCATGCCCCTGCTCATTTCCCAGCCCCCAGCCCCAGCGCCTCGCGCAGCGGGCGGGCAGGCCACCGCAGCACGCGACCAACTTGCACGGCGACAATTTTCTTATCGCCCACGACGACGCGCCTGGCGCGTGTCAGTGTGCGCGGGTCAACGTGCAAGAGGTCGGCGACCTGCTCCGTGGACAGGGTGGAGGGGGTGGGTTTCGACATTTCCGTTTGCCTTTCACTACATTATCGGGTATCTGACTACATCTTACTACCGCCCGGGACGGTAAAGTCAAGTGTTTAGACTTAACTTTCTTGTTAAGAAACCAGGTGAGGTTTAGAATGGAGGCGTGGCAGGACATTTCCGCAGGTCACCGGCAAAACATGCAGGTAACAGTGGCGAGGTTCTGACACAGTGAAAATCAGCTAGAGACTTGGAGGTTTTGACTATGACCACGGGATTACCCCCGGTCACCTATGGCGACGACACGTTGCGCTATCTCCGCACAGCGCCGCCCGAGGCAGTGCAGCAGTGGGTACGCGAGCAGGCGGCAGTAATCCGCGACCTGGACTTGCCTAGTAATCAGCGCGGTTGGGTTATGGACGAGGGGCCAGTGCCGCTAGAGCTGGCACCTTACTGGGCCGTGCGTCGCGCGCTGCGAGGGCGTGGCCGCGACGAAGAAGTGACGCGGGCGCTCGACAGTCTGCGTCACCCCGCCGAGGAGGTGCCCGACGGTTACGGCACTGCGTTCGTGGCACGCTGCTCTATCTGCGGCAAGCCGCTGACCAGTCCGCGCAGCCTGGCGCGCGGTATAGGCGACGAGTGCTGGGGAAAGGTCGGTGTCAAGTGAGACCGCGACTGATTACCGAGGAGCGCACCGACCTGGTGCGGTGGCTCGACGAACGGGGAAAAACGACTGCGGAAATCGCGGACATTCTGCGCGTTAGCCCATCTACCGTGCAGCGAATGAAAAGGAGTCTTTAAAAAATGGAGAATTTCAACAAGCCACTTGCGGCAGTAATCGCACTGGTCGCAGTAACATGCCTCGCTATCGCGGGGCTGCTGACCGTCGTCGTGTACCAGGCGCAGGATACGGCGCTGCCGCCAGGCGCGGCGCGGGAGGTAGATACGAGCGGCGAGGACTACGTGACCGTTCCCGCGCAGGGTGTCGCACCCGACGACGCGGGGAGCCTGTAGCTGTAGCCACTGCCGAGTAGGGGCTGGGAAATTTCCCGGCCCCTTTTCTATGCGTGGAGTAGGGGAGACGGTCGCTGCAACCCCACTACAACCTCACTGCAACCTCGGGGTTGTAGTGGGAGTGATTGGCAGTGACCTAGAATGGGTATAAGCGCAGGTAAGTAAGGTTCTGTCACCCCGCACCTGGGGATATCGGGGAGTTCAAGTCTCCCCAGGCGCACACATAAATACCCCGTGACTATGCAGGTCACGGGGTATCTTCGTTCTCCACCCCGTCAGATTTTCCGCCCTCATTAGGCCGCGTGCCCAAAATCTGGCCCATTTCCCGCCCGAAGCTATTCCAAGGTCGCTAATCTCCCGTGCACGGTGTAGAACCATGACTATGAAAATTGTTGTCTGCGTCGTTTATCCCCGCTACCCAGATAACACTGAACCTCTCGGCGGGTTCGTCGAGTCTGAAGAAACCGCCCTCGCGATTGACAACTGGTGGCGCGCACAACCCGGCGACATGATTGGCACCTGGGAAGACTTCGAAGTCGAGGTTGAAAGCCGCGACCAGCTCCTCTACGGAGTGTTTAGTGGTACCCCCACTCTTGAAATCACCGATAGCAATTTCTGGGACCCCATCTGTCACGGGGTGTACACCGACCGCAAGGTGGCTGAACACGCGGCAAAACCCAAGACAATGTGGGAGGCCAACAACTGCCCGCCAAAGTTCGTGCTCCCCTTCCGTCTGGGCTGGAAATTTGACCGGTATTTCCCCGATGGAAAACCCTGGCCGCCAGACCAGTTGTAGACCTGCGACAGTCCTGCCTCTTTTAGCGGGAACGCAAGACGGGGCAGTCGCACAGCGCGCGTGAGTGCCATTCTGGGAAACCTTTGTTCGCTCATTCCACTGCGTAGGGCAATCGAATCTGTCGATACAATGACGCTGATCGAATCGTATCTTGAATCGTAAGGTGGAAGCAGGGAGGCAACATGAGCATCTCGATGCATCTGGATGAGTACATGGCGCGTCGTGGCATAGTTCCCGACGACACTGTGGTCAACGATGATCCCTGCGCAATCTTCGACGGCAAGGTCGAGCGCGATGGTAAGTCGCAGCAGGATCTTGAAGAGTCAGAGCGGCGCTTAGAAGAAGCGGAGTCCACAATTCTGGATATGCTAGGCGATTAATCGAGGAAAGATTGAGCGTTCTCGGCGCCCATTGACACGCATTCCGGGTGTGATGTTCATCACCGATTGGGCATAAATTGGCTCGGTCTTCCGCGTTTTATTTTCCACCGCCGGCGCTGCCAGGGTGGTGAAGCGCAAGCAACTTTTCGACAGGGGAACACTGTTTCCTACCTGCGAAGTTCTTGCGCTTTCGAAGCGTTGTACTCGCTGATTTCGCAGCCGTGTTCAGCCTCTCGTTTTGGGGCTGCAAATTATCTTCGCGTTGATGGCGCCGCGAAACTGCGCGAGAAAAACATGATGGATTCCTCATGATTTATGGCATAGTGTCCTGGCAAGGATTTGGAAACAAAAGATGTTTTCATTTCGTACTCCACAAGACAAGGACCTCAGCCACGTGAAATACGAAAAACTCGCCACTTTGCAGACCAACGTCGTAACTGCTCCAGACCTGGGCACTTTTGCAGTCACTTTCGCCGGTCAATCGCAACCATGGCTGGACACTCTCTCCAGCGTCATGGCCAGTGGCAACTCAAAGAAACTACGGGAAGTTTTCACTCGCGCTGAGGAACTGCTCACACCGCTTGACGACGATCTCATCGGCCAGCTTCCCGCAGGTTTCGACCCCTTTGGCTGGGCAATCTCACTCGTTACAGACGAGCCATTTACCGGAGATACAACCAACCCTGCGGTCAGCGTCCCGGGCATCGTCTTGGCACAGTTGGGCATTGTCGAGTTGCTGGAAAAGCAGGGAATTAATATCACCGAAGCGGTAGCGGTAACCGGTCATTCGCAAGGTGTTCTTGCCGCTGAGATTGTCGCTCGCCCAGAGAAGGCAGCAGAGCTTCTGGCGCTAGCTCGCCTCATCGGTGTGGCGTGTGCGCGCGGAAGCCGAGTAGCCGGATTTGGGCACGCGCCGATGATGAGTATCTCTGGCCTGACGGTCGAGGAGTTGGAGCCTTTCCTCCCCCAGGGCTGTGTCATCGGTCTGAAGAATACGCAGACTACCAGCGTAGTTATCGGCAAGCAGGATGAACTAGACCAGCTGGCAGAGCAGCTCACAACGCAGCAGCCGAAGGGTCGGAAAGTCGAATGTACAGTTCTGCCAGTTAGTGGCGCATTCCATCACCCAGCGCTGGTACCTGCTGTGGCATGGGTAGTGGAGCGAGCTGAGCGCATTGGGCTAGATGCGGAAACGGCGGACCGGCTTGCGCGTGCAATCTTGGTTGACCCCAGTGACTGGAGCGCCGAGGTACGGGGGCTCATCGACCAAGGAGCAACCACCATTTTGGATCTGGGGCCGAACACAGGCGTCGTCAAGCTGACAGAACGCAACGCTGAAGGCTATGGCGTGGCGGTGATTCCTGCGGCGACAGCTGCGGGGAGGGGCGTCCTGTCTGAGAGCGACATTGAGCACCCGACATCGTGGCTGGAGTTTGCGCCGCGTCTGGTCACTGGAGACAAGCCCCGTGTCGAGACGAAGTTCACCAAGTTGACCGGGCGCTCGCCAATTCTGCTCGGCGGTATGACCCCGACAACCGTTGACCCTGAAATTGTGGCGGCTGCTGCGAATGCGGGGTTCTGGGCGGAGCTGGCCGGTGGCGGCCAAGTCACGCCGGAAATCTTCGAGGCTAATGTGGCGCGACTCTCCGATCTGCTCGAGGAGGGCCGCAGTGCACAGTTCAACACCATGTTTTTGGATCCGTACCTGTGGGGTTTGCACATTGGAAGCCGCCGTTTGCTCCCGCGCGCAGTGGCAGCGGGGCGACCGATTGATGGCGTCACCATCTCCGCGGGAATCCCCGAGGTGGACGAGGCAGTTGAGCTAGTAAAGCAGCTGCGTGAGGGCGGGATTCCGCATATCTCCTTCAAACCGGGCACAATCGCTCAAATCGAGTCGGTGCTCGAAATTGCAGACACCTTGGCGCAGCAGGGCACGCCGTATCCAATCATCATGCAGGTTGAAGGTGGGCGTGCCGGTGGCCACCACTCCTGGGAAGATCTCGATGACCTGCTAATTAACACCTACGCAAAGATCCGCAAGCGAGATGTGGTGCTTGCTGTTGGCGGCGGTATCGGCAAGCCAGAGCAGGCCCGTGATTATCTGATGGGCACGTGGTCGACACGGTGCGGATTGGCGCCGATGCCGGTAGATGCTGTCATCATCGGCACAGCTGCGATGGCAGCAAAGGAGTCGACCGCCTCCGAGTCCGTGAAACAAATGTTGGTCGACACCGTCGGCACTGACAACTGGATTCCCGCTGGTAGCGCCATGGATGGCATGGCGTCGGGGCGCAGCCAGTTGGGTGCTGATATCCACGAAATTGATAACGCCGCAGCACGCGCAGGCAGATTGCTTGACGAAGTCGCAGGTGACCTCACTAAGGTGACTGAACGACGCGCAGAGATCATCGAGGCGATTAACGCCACCGCGAAGCCGTACTTCGGAGATGTCAGCACCATGACGTATGCCGAGGTGCTGAACCGCTATCTCGAACTGTGTGCGCCCGAAGGGACGTTCCTCGATCCAACGTGGTCGACGCGCTTCGTCGCACTCGTCGACCGCGTAGAGGCACGACTGAATGCAGTCGACGCGGGCACGTTTGACGCGCTTGCCGACGGCGACAGCTTGCACACCCAGCCGCAGAACGAAATCTCGCGACTGTCCGGCCTGCTGGATCTGGATACCCAGCTCCACCCAGCAGATGTCACCTTCTTTATCTCTGAGCTCTGCCGCACACCTGGCAAACCTGTGCCATTCGTTCCGGTTATCGATGATGAGGTTCGTCGCTGGTGGCGATCGGACTCCCTATGGCAGGCGCATGACTCTCGCTACGATGCGGATCAAGTCTGCATCATCCCAGGGCCGCAGGCTGTTTCGGGCATTACCCGCGCGAATGAGCCAGTAGCGGAAATTCTGGGTCGGTTTGAAAAAGCTACTGCACAGGCATTGACGGATACCGGCTACCTGCCGGAGGCACCTGTTGACGCCCTCAGCCGGATGCTCGCAGCACCTGTGATTTGGTGGGCTGGTCGACAGCAGCCGAATCCGGCGCTGGCACTTGGCGCGGAACATGAGTGGGTATGTGTATCTGACGCAAGTGATGTCTCTCGTTCACAACGCCTGGAGCACCCAGGTACTGGTGCCATTTTGGAGACCATTGGAGCTGATGGCAGCAATGATGAGGGCGGGGAGGAGCTCGTCTGGGCACAGCTGACCGTTCCGCTGCCCGATGCTGCGGGGGAGAATACGCAACTGCGAATTCGCCTGTGCCAGAGTGCAGCGGTGGGCGCAGTGCCCGTCGTCAAGCATGAGGATGCGGCAGCCGCGATGCGGGAGCTGACGCGAATCGCGGCTGGCGGTGAGCTTGCAAACATCGTCGATGGGGTCGCGGAGTGGGAATCCGTGTGGGATCCGATGGCGATGGCTGACTACGATGCGGTCACTATTGCAGCTGCCGGCGATGAGTCACAGGCGACGGTGCCGGACGCGTTGGTCGGGCATGCTTGGCCAGCGATTTTTGCGGCAGTCGCGCAGGCGCGTACTGAGACCGGCATTGATGTTGTTGAGGGCATGCTCGCGCTTGTTCACCTTGAGCATCACATTCGTATGATTGGAGCTCTGCCGCAGGAAACCACAACGTTGCGGATTAGTGCGCGTGTCGACGAGGCCGTTGATACGGACTTAGGGCGACTAGTTGTGGTGCGCGCGGAGGTTCGTGATGGCGATACGCTGCTCGCCACCTTGAGTGAACGCTTTGCCATTCGTGGCCGAAACGGCGGCGAGACAGCGCGGACCAATACTGTGCCATTTCCAACGGTCACGGATACGCCACGGAGTTTCCGCGGTGCCTTGACCGTGGAAGCGCCTAAGGCGATGGAGCCATTTAGCTGTGTCACGGGCGATCGCAATCCTATCCACGTCGATTCCCGGGCAGCAGCGCTAGCTGGTCTACCAGGGGTTATTGTCCATGGAATGTGGCTGTCGGCGATGGCCGAGCATGCGGCTGTTGCCACGTCGGATGCCGGCATTGGCAATCGGGTGATTGAGTTCACTGCGACTATGCTGAGTCCGGTTCTACCTGGTCAGGAAGTGAAATTCTCTGTCGAACGCCGTGGTTTTGATGACCGTCCAGGCGCCGGTGAAGTCCGTGAAGTCACGGCCACAGTAGAGGGCGAGCTGGTACTGACTGCCACTGCTGTAATTGCCGCACCGACGACTGCATATGTCTTCCCTGGCCAGGGGATTCAATCACAGGGGATGGGGCTGTCTGCCCGGACTCGCAGCGTAGCGGCCCGCCGCGTGTGGGACCAGGCGGATGCGATGACCCGAGAGAAGCTTGGCTTTTCCGTACTGGCTATTGTTCGGGACAACCCGGTAGAGGTGGTTGTGGATGGTGTGCGCTATTTCCACCCAGAAGGTGTCCTGAATCTGACTCAGTTCACCCAGGTTGCGATGGCGACGTTGGGGCTGGCGCAGGTTGCGGAGCTCCGTGAAGCAGGGCTGCTGGATGAAACAGCTCACTTTGCGGGACACTCTGTCGGTGAGTACAACGCGCTGGCGGCTTTCGCTGGTGCGCTTGACGCAGATGCCGTGTTGGAGGTTGTCTACCGCCGCGGTTTGACCATGCATGAACTGGTCGAACGTGATGAGCAGGGGAGGTCCAACTATGGTTTGTGCGCCCTGCGTCCGTACAAGATCGGCGTACGCGAGGACGAGGTCACTGAGTTTGTTAATCGGTTGTCGCAGGAAACCGGTGAGTTCCTCGAAGTCGTAAATCTCAACCTGGCAGGCAAGCAGTACGCCGTCGCCGGCACCGTCGCGGGCCTTGCGGCACTGGCTGAACAGTGCGAGCGCCGCAGCTCGGACGGCAAGGGATACGTGCGTATCCCAGGTATTGATGTGCCATTCCACTCCAGTGTCCTACGCGACGGTGTGGATTCCTTCCGTAAACACCTGGAGCGGCTGCTGCCAGCGGAAATCGCTCCAGAACGCCTGGTGGGACGCTATATCCCGAATCTCACCGCGACCTCTTTTGAGCTGACCGAGAAGTTCGTCCGCCAGATGGCTGCAGTCGTCGACTCAGACATTCTGGAAAACATCCTTGCCGACTTTGATACTGCTGCTGAAAACCCGGCGCGCCTGGCCCGCATGTTGCTGGTCGAGTTGCTGGCCTGGCAATTCTGCTCACCGGTGAGGTGGGTCGAAACTCAGGATCTGTTGCTTGAGGATCTCGGTGTCAGCCGCATTATTGAAGTCGGTGTAGGTACAGCGCCCACACTGGCAAACCTGGCTGCCCGTACCTGCCAGTTGCCCCGCCACCGAAGCCGTGACATTCGAGTGCTCAATCTCGAGCGTGATGCTGATGCAGCGTTTATGCGCGACCAAATTCAGCCGGAAAAGACTGAGCCCGAGTCGGAGGTGACACCAGAGCAGGACGCGGCGCAGACCCTATCTGGAGCAGCAGGAGCATCGGGAGAAGCAGGATCAGCGGCGCCGGCGGTATCCGCAGACCAATCCGCGGCGACCGAACAGGCAACCACGATCACGAGTGCTGCCACTCCGGCTGCCGAAGTTGCTGATATCGCAGTCAGCCCGGCAGAAGCGCTGGAAGTTCTTATTTGCCAATGGACGAAGGTGCGCCCCGACCAGCTCGGCGCCGCCGACTCCATTGAGACTCTGGTCGATGGAGTCTCATCTCGACGCAATCAACTGCTGCTCGATCTCGGAGTGGAATTCGACCTCGGTTCAATCGAAGGGGCCGCAGATGCGGAACTGGCTGATCTAAAGGACAAGATTGATAGCTTGGCCAGTGGGTATTCGGCATTCGGTCCGATTCTCTCCGAAGCCATTGCCGACGGTATTCGCCGGATTACCGGTCCTGCCGGTGCAGGCGCGAATTACATCGATGACTATGTGGTCGATGAATGGCAGCTCGGCAAGGGGTGGGCAACCGCAGTTAGCGCCGAGATGATGCTCGGTACTCGCGAGGGCGCATCCCTGCGCGGCGGTGATCTTGCGCATCTGGCACCGGCCGCCCCAACCAGTACTGCTGAACTCAACCAGCTGATTGATGAAGCAATCCTTGCGGTCGCCGCGCAGCGAGGTGTATCTGTCGCTAAGCCGTCGGCAAGCGACAGTAGCGCTGGAATGGTCGACTCGGCTGCACTCACTGAGTTTGCAGATAAACTGACAGGCCAGCAAGGTATTCTTGCCACCGCTGCACGCACGATTCTGGAGCAACTCGGCCACGAAATTACCGGTGCCACTGACTTCGATGCCGAAGACGCCGACAGCAACCTGGTAAATCTCGTCACCGCTGAACTCGGTGCGGACTGGCCGAAGCTGGTCACCCCGACGTTTACGCCCACCAAGGCAGTGCTTCTCGACGACCGCTGGGCCACCTCCCGCGATGACCTAGCACGCCTTTGGGCAGCCGCTGATGAGGGCGTGGCTGAAACCGCGCCGGGCAGTATCCATGAAACCGCAGTCGAGCAGGCACAGTGGTGGGCTGCCAAGGCAGACGCGGCAGGGCGAACACAGTTGGCGAGTATCTACCGACAGCTGGCGGATGAGGCCATCACGAATGTGAACGAACTGTCGATGAATGCCGACATCGCTGTTGTTACCGGTGCATCGCCAAATTCGATTGGCTCCGCTGTGACTGCACAGTTGTTGTCTCAGGGCGCAACCGTTGTTGTCACTACCTCACGCCTGGGACATGAGCGCCTGAGCTTCTACAAGCAGCTCTACCGTATGCATGCGCAGGGCGAAGCGAAGCTGTGGGTGGTACCGGCGAACCTGTCCAGCTTCCAGGACCTGGATTCCCTTATCGACTGGATCGGAACCGAGCAGACTACGACGATTGGTGCGGAAGTGGTTGTGACCAAGCCTGCACTGTCACCGACGCTGCTATTCCCGTTCGCGGCGCCTACGGTCTCAGGCTCGCTTGCCGATGCCGGTCCTGCGTCCGAGACCCAAATGCGTCTGCTTCTGTGGTCGGTGGAACGACTCATCGCAGGGATGTCAGCACTCGGCGGGGACAATAATCTGCAGCATCGTTTGCATGTGGTGCTGCCGGGTTCACCGAACCGTGGTCGCTTCGGCGGTGATGGTGCCTATGGGGAAGCCAAGGCCGCACTCGACGCCGTGGTGGCGCGCTGGAATGTGGAGGACGCTTGGCGCACCCGCACCACTCTGGCTCATGCACAGATTGGGTGGGTTCGAGGCACCAACCTGATGGGTGGAAACGACCCATTCGTTGCTGCAGTGGAAGCAAAGGGAGTACGCACCTTCTCCACCGAAGAAATGGCAGCTGAACTCATTGAGCTGGCGAGCTCGGAGGCTCGGAAGAAGGCACAAACCCGCCCGATTCAGGCCGATCTCACCGGCGGATTGGGTGACGTCGACCTCAACATTGCGCAATTGGCACAGGAGGCTGCGCAGGCGGCTGGCCCAACAGCTCAAAGCTCCGAGGTCGCTAGCGGGGCGCGCTCGCAGGAGCCGTCGTCAAGCCGTGTTTTGAGCGGCCTGCCAAGCCCACGCCGACCAATTGCGCAGACAACACCGACCTTTGGTGACATCGCAGCGGCTCTGGAGGACATGGTGGTCATCGTGGGCGCCGGTGAGCTTGGGCCGTACGGTTCTTCCCGGACGCGCTTTGAGGCTGAAGTTGATGATATCTCTGCAGCAGGAATTGTGGAATTAGCCTGGTCAATGGGGTTGATTTCGTATGAGGGTGGCTGGCGTGACGCCGATGGGCAACCGTTGGCAGAAAGCGATATTGCTACGCGCTACCGCGATGAAGTGCTGGCGCGAGTTGGTGTGCGTCGTTACGCCGATGATGGCGATTTGGTTGATAATACGATGACTGAGCTGACCACGGTCTACCTGGATCGTGCGTTGAGCTTTGCTGTGCGTGACCGCGCGGCAGCGGAGACTTTTGTCAGTTCCAACCCGGACAACACCACTGCGAGCTTCGATGCCGAGACAGGGCAGTGGCTTGTGACACGGGCTGCTGGCACACCAGTGCAGGTTCCGCGCCGAATGGCGATGAGCCGCTATGTTGGCGGTCAAATTCCGCAGGGCTTTGACCCGGCACGATACGGTATTCCGGCAGACATGATGGACAATCTGGACCGCGTGAGCTTGTGGAACATTGTCTGTACTGTCGATGCCTTCTTGTCATCGGGCTTCAGCCCAGCGCAACTGCTGGAAGCGGTCAACCCGGCGCGAGTGTCGTCGACCCAGGGCACAGGTATTGGTGCGATGGAGTCGCTGCGCAGTCTCTACATCGACGGCCTGCTGGGGCAACCGCGAGCCAATGACGTCCTGCAGGAGGCATTGCCAAATGTTATTGCCGCCCACGTTATGCAGTCTTATGTCGGTGGCTACGGGCAGATGATTCACCCTGTCGCAGCCTGTGCGACGGCAGCGGTGTCGGTGGAGGAGGGCGTCGACAAGATTGCCCTGGGTAAGGCAGATTTCGTTGTCGCAGGTGGCTTCGATGACCTATCCACAGAGGGAATTACAGGTTTCGGCGACATGGCCGCCACCGCTGACTCCGCCACCATGGAAAACAAAGGCATCGACCAAGCGTACTTCTCCAGGCCGAACGATCGTCGACGCGGAGGTTTTGTGGAATCGCAAGGCGGTGGCACGGTGCTGTTGGCTCGCGGAGACATCGCTCGTGACATGGGGCTCCCCGTGCTCGGTGTCGTCGCATACGCCCAGTCCTTCGCCGACGGCGCGCACACATCCATTCCGGCGCCGGGTTTGGGTGCGCTAGCGGCCGCTCAGGGCGGCGAGAAGTCTCGGTTGGCTCGCGCCCTTGCAGCACTCGATGTCACTGCGGATCAGGTCGCGGTGTTGTCCAAGCACGACACCTCGACCAATGCCAACGACCCAAATGAGTCCGAACTGCATGAACGCATTGCAGATGAACTCGGTCGCGAGCGCTCTAACCCGCTGCTGGTGGTCTCTCAGAAATCGCTGACCGGACACGCTAAGGGTGGAGCTGCAGCGTTCCAGATCATTGGTCTGACCCAGGTATTGCGCAGCGGCATTGTGCCAGGTAATCGATCGCTGGACTGCGTCGATCCCGCATTGGCTGCGCATTCGCGTCTGGTATGGCCAACGAAGGCAGTCAATTTCGGCAATACGTTGCCGCTGAAGGCTGGCTTTGTTACCTCGCTCGGATTCGGACATGTCTCGGCACTGGTGGCAGTCGTCCATCCGGAAGCTTTCTACCAAGCGATAGTGCAGCATGATGGCGCTGAGGCTGCGGAGCGTTGGCGGTCCGCGGCGCACAACCGCGAAGCGGCTGGTCTGCGTCGCATTGATGAGGCTATTTACGGTGGGGAAGCTCTCTACGAGCGTCCACGCGAGCGAAACCTCGCGGACGGTGGTCGGTTCGGTTCACCCGCTGCATTGGAAAAGGCAGTTCTGCTTTCCGACGGCGCCCGTCTGATCGATGGTGTCCTCCAGCCATGATTGGCGTAGACCTCGTCTATATTCCGGGCTTCGAAGAGCAGCTGAATATGCCAGGAAGTCAGTTCGCGCAGGCTGTTTTCACACCTGCGGAGCTACTGGTAGCTAGGCGCCGCGGAGCAGTCGGCGGCGCGCTGGCGCGTCACTTAGCGGGCCGCTGGACTGCGAAGGAAGCCTTCATCAAGGCCTGGTCGCAGACTCTCTTTGGCAGCCAACCGCCGATTGCGCGAGATCAGCTGGACTGGCGGGAAATAGAGGTTCAGCCGGATGCCTACGGTCGCGTGAGCATCAGTCTCCACGGAGCTGTGAGCCGCCATTTCCACGATCAGGAGTGGCAGCTGGGGCCGTCGTTAAGCATCTCGCACGACGGCGACTACGCAATCGCCGTCGTACGCCTGGACTAGTCCGGCGCCGCGCTAATCGACGGACTTTTGACGGCGACCGACCAGGATGCCGGCACCGAAGATTAGCGCGCCCAGGATTGCGCCGGTTCCGGCGACTGCGGCGGTTTGGAGCGGAGAGTTGGTCGCAGCCTGCTGAGTCTGCACATCAACTTCGTCGAGCCCATTACCGGAAGCATTGGACTTTGCGGAAGCCTTGCCAGATGCCTTGGATGAGCCGCTGGCCTTGGACTCTCCGGTCTTGGAGGCACCGGCCTTCACAGCTTCTTCGCGTTCCTTGGCGGAGCCGCCGACGCTGAGGTTCGTGGCCGTGTCCTGGCTGCGGTCGGAGGAACCGTGAGCAGCAAAGGTGTAGAGCGCGCAGTCATTTTCGACGCAGTTGGCGGCCGAGGTGACGGCCTCGACATTGAGCGTTGTGGAGAAGCTGCCGTCGGAGGACATCTGGGAGGTGCGGACAAACTCAGCGGCGGAGAAAGCATCAGCGTTGGTGGTGGAGAACTTGTTCTTCTCAGCCACTGCGACGTAGATGCCGTTGCCGCTGGTCTTGAATCCGCTGCCGGAGACGGTAATTGCGGTGCTGCCCGACGGGTTCAGTTCCGTGGTGGACAGGCTTACCGACGGGGTGCCGGTCGAGGAGCTGCTGCCGTTGGAGCTGCTGGAGCCGCTGGAAGCGCTGGTGCTACTCGTTCCACTAGACCCTGTGCTGCCACTGGTGCCGGAGCTTGCGCTGCCTGCGGACTGTGAGGAGCCACCGCCGGAGGGCAGGGTAGCGTCCTGCTTGGCAGCTCCGCCGGCAAACGATACCGAGGTCGCCGTGTCCTGGCTGCGGTCGGAAGAACCGTGAGCAGCAATGGTGTAGACCGAGCAAGCGTTCTGCATGCAGTCTGCCGTGCCGAACTTCGCGCTGACCGGAAGATCCACGCTGAAGCTGCCGTCGGACTTCAGGTTGCCGCGAGAAGTAGACACAAACTGGGTATCCGGGCCGAAGGAATCGGCGTTGGTCACATCCATCTGGTCATTTTGCGCGATACCGACGTAGATGCCCGGTCCAGAGGTCTTGAATCCCTTGCCTTCGACTCGAATGGTGTCGCCGCTCGGGTTCAAGTCTGAGGTCTTGGACAGGCTCACCGATGCGTTACCTCGTGACTGGGACGGTGACTGTGAGCCCGACTGAGAGCCCGAACCAGTGCTCTGGCCACCGCTCGGCGCCGCGCCGGTGGAACCCTGCGATTGAGCAGCCTGGGAAGTAGCACCCGCCTTGAAGGTGATGGGGACCCACTGGTCATTGCTGCGGTCAGAAAGATTAGGGAACGCGGTAAAGGAGGCTACGTAGCACTGGGTAGAGGTGCAGTCGACATCGCCAAAGCTGGTCGTGACCTTCATCTCCTGCGTAAAACTTCCGTCCGCGCCAACCGTGACCTTGGCCGCTTCGCCGTAGGTCGAGGGGTAGCCCGACTTTGGCTTCTCGATTGTCTGGGCCAGGTAAATATTTGCGTTAGCGGGGTAGCCGACTCCCTTGATGGTCACGGTGGCGCCGTCGGACAGATCGGTGGCAGGGGTCACGGAGAGCTGGCGCTCAGACTGATCGGTGCTGCCGCCGAGAAGGTCGCCGATGCCGGGGAGCGAACCGCCGAGCTGTCCAATCGATGGCAGTGACTGTGCCGATGCGGGGACTGCGGGTAAAAATCCCGTACTCACTACGATTGCCGAAGCTAGAACAATAGAGCGGGGAAGCAGGCTCCGTCGGAAAGCGCCCTGCGTCGTGGACATGTGAACCTCTGATTCTGTCTGGGAGTTCCGGCGCAGGCGCGGCGAAAAACAGGGAACCCCACCGCGCTGACCAGAGTAAAGCGTAAACTAAGGCAAGCCTACCCTCCGCGTATTGATAAGGGCAATAAATGCCCCTGCCGAGGTGGGCGAGGGGTGCTCTCTAGTCTGCGGCCTCCGCGACGCTCATGAGATAAGAGATTGTCATGCGTTTGATTTCCTGCACCGTCAGCTCGTAATGAGCTTCCCGCTCAGCATCGCTTCCCGGATGGTCCACCGCATAATTCAGCAGGGCGTACGTGGCGTTAATCATGAGGTCGGAGATGAAGTTCAGTTCCGCATCGCTTGACGACGGCACCAGCGGGCGCAGCACCTTTGAAATCTCGGTGACCAGGCGTGACTTCGTATCTTCTGCGGTTGCGCGTGTGGCGGGCGTTGATTGAACAGCCAGCCATACGGCTCTTCTGGAAACGTCCTCGCGCCAGAGTTTTGCCAGGTGATCGATGAACTCCGAGAGAAACTCCGGCCATTTCAAGGTGGGGACTGTTTCGCCGAAGCGTGAGACTTCCTCGATGACGGCCTCGGTGTCCTGACGGTCGAGCTCGCAGATCATCACATACTTGTTTGCGAAGAATTGGTAGAGCGTGCCAATGGGGATATCTGCGATGCGAGCGACTTCGTCGAAAGTGAAAGACTCAAACCCGTGCTCGATGAGCACTGTGCGTGCCGAGCTGAGCATGCGTGCGTACCGCTCTCGGCTGCGTTGCTGAGCCGGAGTGCGACGGGGACGAAGAATATTCGGTGCGTCCTGGGATTGAGTCACTACTACGAAACCGTCTAATCGGGATGATGTGGGAGGAGAGTTTGGGGCCAGGGTCAAAGTAGGCCTTGCGGCTAGTTAGCTTTCGGAAGCCTGTGATTCCACGCCCAAGTCACGCAGTACGCGCTGGACGTGCCCCTTGGCGCGAACGTTGTACCAGGCCTTTTCAATTTCTCCTTCGGCATTAACCAGGAAAGTCGAGCGGATGACGCCCTGGACAATCTTGCCGTAGTTCTTCTTCTCGCCGAAAGCGCCGAATGCGGTCATGGTTTCCTTGTCCGGATCGGACAGAAGGGTGAAGTTTAAGCCGTGGTCCTCGCGGAACTTTGCGAGTTTCGCCGGCTTGTCCGGAGAAATACCTACGACAGGAATGCCGGCATCGTTCAGGGCAGCGGATTCATCGCGGAAGTCGCATGCCTCAGTGGTGCAACCTGGGGTGTTGGCCCGCGGGTAGAAGTAAATCAGCACGGGCTTGCCCGCGTAGTCCGACAGAGAAACCTGCTCTTCGGCGTCGTTGAGAAGAGTAAACGCTGGGGCAGGGTCGCCAGCTTCCAGACGGATGTTGTTCTGGCCGTATTCTTTGTCGCTGGAGGAAGAAGTAGTCATGGCTTCATCGTATCGACTCTGGAGCGGTGCGTGTCGACTCTGAAGCAATGCGTTGAGTTTTTCCCCGTGCTCGCCCACGTTGCTGTAGTGGAAGTGTTAGTCTTTTAGGCGAACAATCACTTTAGATATTCAACTTTTTAGGGAGTTTACGTGGCTCGCAGCATTGAAGATATCCAGCGCGATATTGAGCGTAACCGTAACCAGCTCGCCCGTACTCTGGATGAGCTAACCGTGCGAACGAATCCGAAGAACGTTGCGGATGACGCAAAGACCCGTGTTTTCGATGCTCTGAATGAGCCGAAGGTGCAGGCAGCACTGGGCGTCGTTGCCGCACTTGTTGTTGGTGGCATCGCAATGGGCATTCGTCGCAACCGCAATCGCAGCAAGGAAATTGACCGCATTCGCGAGATGATTGAGACTGCTGCTAAATAGTTTTTCGGTAATTAGCGCACGCGCTTCGGGTGGTTGCCTGGGGTCGTGCGCTTTTGCGTATCTAACCCTTGTTTGAGTCAGGCGTGGGGTGCGAGCGAGGGTTGCAAGTTGGCGCCTACGCTTGTTATGCAACAAAAAGACCGGGAGGGTATTTCTACCTTCCCGGTCTGTATTGTGCGCCATCAGGGACTCGAACCCCGAACCCGCTGATTAAGAGTCAGCTGCTCTGCCAGTTGAGCTAATGGCGCTTACTGTTTCCTGCTTGGTGCTCTCTGTGTGAGCTCCTCGCCGGCAACGAGAAGATATATAACCAGGTTTCTGATTGTTTGTAAAATCGGCTGGTCAGATGCTGTTTTTGAATTGATGTTTTTGCATGTTTTTTGAAAGGTTTTGCGCAACCGTTTGAAAAAAGTTCAAAAAAAGTTTGGAAATCCTCAAAGTGGGGTAGGGCCTGTATCAATGCCATCGACGTTGGGAGTGTGCATAGATGTCGGAGTTACGTTCGACAGTGTTCAGTAACGTCCGGAAGCGTCCGGTGGCACTTTTGAATAGCGAACTGATTACTTTTCGGTAACGCAGCTTCAAGGGGGCGCTGTTTTCCCAGGTCGGTTGAAGTGCCCCGGTTTTTTGGGGTTGCACAGCAATTTTCCAGAGGGTTAACTGTAGGAACCGTTGGGCTACTTTGCGTGCTGCGCCCTGTGAGGGGTTGATGACTGCGATTGGGCAGTCAATAAGGCTTTTCAGTTAGGGCGAGCGTTTTATCGGTGGCTAGTGCCGCTGCAGGGCAGTCTGACCTTTTTCGAGGGCGCACCAGGGGCTGTAGCAGGACTCCGCTGTGTGTCGCAGTGTGTCCCCGGGACTTACTACTTAATAATTGCACTGTTGGAGTGAAGCACGATCATGCGGCAATCTTTTAAGCGCCTGTCGATGGCGGTGGTGACATTTGCGACCACCATCTCGCTAGCTGCTTGTACCGTCGGCGGAGATAATGCCGAGCAGCAAGAGGCGGAGAAGCCAGACGTTGGTCTTGTCGCCAGTGTGAAGGACGACGCCACCGATGTTTCGGTGGTTGACCCGATTTCGGTTCAGGTGGAAGAGGGACATCGCCTGGACAAGGTTGTTATGACCAACCCTGAGGGCAAAGAGGTCAAGGGCAAGCTCGACTCCAGTGGTACCAAGTGGACCACTGCAGAACCCCTGGGCTACTCAAAGACCTATGAGATTAACGCCACCTCGGGCACAGAAAAGCTGGCTACTTCTTTCACCACCGTCGAGCCGACTTCTCAGGTAAATGGTTACCTGTCCCCGCTGGATGGTTCCACCGTGGGTGTCGGTCAGACTATTGCTGTGAAATTCAGCGCGAGTATTTCGGACCGCAAGGCTGCTGAGGAAGCAATTAAGGTGACCACCGAGCCTAAGGTGGAAGGCGCTTTCTACTGGCTGAATAACAGTGAGGTGCGCTGGCGTCCAAAGGAGTACTGGAAGCCGGGGACCAAGGTTACCGTGAAGTCCGATATTTACGGCACGGATCTTGGTGACGATATGTACGGTGCGGAGTCCGCCGAAACCAGCTTCACTATCGGTGATGAAGTCATTGCTATCGCTGATGACGCGACGAAGACCATGGTCATTAAGAGGAACGGTGAAGTCGTAAACTCCATGCCTATCTCTATGGGGTCGAATGTTCACCCGACTCCGAATGGCCAGTACATCATCGGTGATCGCAACGAGACCATGGTGATGGACTCTCGTACCTACGGCCTGTCTCTGGAAAACGGTGGCTACGTCACGCCGGTTAACTATGCAACGCAGATGTCTTACTCCGGTATCTACGTCCACGGTGCACCGTGGTCAACGTGGGCACAGGGCAGCGTCAACCAGTCTCACGGCTGCATCAACGTCACTGACGCCAACGCTAAGTGGTTCCTGGACAACACTAAGCGCGGTGACATCGTGATTGTGAAGAATACGATTGGTGAGACGCTCTCCGGTGTTGATGGACTCGGTGACTGGAACATCCCGTGGGAGACCTGGAAGAAGGGCAACGCCGACGAGACCAGCTCTTGGTAGTCCATGTCCTCTAAGTGAGGCCATCATTTAAGCCACGCGGGTTAGTCCGTTTCCTAATCACCCAACATTCCCAGCTCCTGCGCCCGAGCAACAGCCGCGGTGCGGGAGCTGACGTCTAGCTTGGTGAAAATATGTACCAGATGCGATTTCACAGTCGCTTCGGTGAGCACCAGCTGTTCTGCAATTTTTCTATTCGACATACCCCGCGCGACCAACTCGAGCACTTCGAGTTCGCGCGGGGTTAGTGCTGTATTGGGGTTGCGCATCCGACCCATCAAGCGCCCGGCCACTTGTGTGTTCAGCACGGTCTCGCCGCGAACGGCACGACGGATACCATCGATGAGCTCCTCCGGAGCGGCATCCTTCAGCAGATAACCAACTGCGCCTGCGGTGACAGCGCCGAGCACATCGGAGTCCGAAGAATAATTGGTCACCACCAACACTTCTGGAGCCTTTGCGCCGCGCCCGGCCAGTGCGCGGATGGCTGCGGTGGCATCAACTCCGCCTGCGCGGGTAGCAGTGCCAGGGGCCTCACCAAAGCGAAGGTCCATGAGTACCAGATCGATGTGGTCGCAAGAGTCGTCGTCAAGCGATGCGCGCACCTTCTCGACCGCCTCGTCACCGCTGGCCGCCTCGCCAACCACGACGATATCCGGCGCCGATTCAACGACTGCGCGAAGACCAGCGCGGACGATGGGGTGATCGTCGGCGATGAGGACTCCGATGGGCTTGGTCACCTGGCTAACTCCTCGGGTGATGTGAATGGTCGTTTCCTACCTGCATACCAGGCGCGGGACTTTAAGAGGCGAGCTCGTGCGGGATGCTGACGCTGACACCGCAGCCACGCCCCGGTTCCGACTCGATGGTGAAGGTGCCGCCGAGCTTCTCCACGCGTCGGCGCGCGTTGGCGATCCCCACGCTGTCGTCGTTAGTTGGTGCGGTGGGGTCGAAGCCGATGCCGTTGTCGACGCAGTCGAGCAGAATCTCGTCGGGCTGGTAGGTCAGGGTGACACGGCAACGCGTGGCGTGTGCATGCTTGACGACGTTCGCCAAGCTCGCCTGGGCCACCCTGATGATGGTTGCTTCGACGGTGGCCGGCAGCCGCGTGGGTGTGCCGTCGACGCAGAAGCTGACAGCATCGCCCAGCACCGTGGAGGAGCAGACTTTCTCCAACGCGCCGGATAGGTCTGCGCCTTCGAGGGGAGCCGGCTGAAGTGCTGCGATGATGCGCCGGGTCTCGGCGAGATTGTCGGCCGCAACCTTGCGGGCGAGCTGTAGCGAATCCACCGAGGTCTGGTCATGCTGAGTGGGAGCACTTTTCATGCGGGACTCCACCGAATGCAGCAGCAGCTGGATGGAGGAAAGCCCCTGCGCCACGGTGTCATGAATATCGGCTGCGAGGCGTGCGCGTTCGTCCAGCTCACCGGCACGACGGGACAGTGCTTCCGAGTGGGCGCGGGCAGCTGAGAGCTCCTCCAGCGCCTTGGTCTTTTCGATAGTCTCCTTCTGCAGGAGCCGGAACCCCAGCCCCACCGTGAGTACAAACGTCCCACCCAGAATGGGGCCGAGGACACCACCAAATGTCAGCGGAGTGTGGACGGCGATAGCACCGATTGCCGTCGCCGTCGTTGCCACCACCATAACCACGGCCATTAGGCCACCGGTGACCTGCAGAATTACGAAAAACAGCGGGAAGACCAGGAAAGAGGCATCCAGCGTCGCAAACGACATTGCCGCCCAGCACAGCAGCAGAATCACAAGCCAGCCCAACAGCAGGCCACGCGGCTTAGTCAGCGCGACCTCGTTGGCTACGTTGCCATGCCGAGCCCGACCAATCGGCCCGACCGAACCTGCGATGTACACCGCTAGAAAACACGCCGCATAGGTGATGATTCGCCACTGCGGATCCGGAACCACGCATACCGCCAGCAGCACCAGCACCAAAACATCCAGGGCAAACCGCAGTAATTGCCAGCTGCGGTTCAGGGTCTCAGGAGTATCCACGCTCTCGAGCTTAGGGCAGTTCCGCCTGCCAAAACACCGCTGACGAGCCGGAATTGTCAACATCAACCGAAAGTTGGAGACGAAGTTCAACCTCCATGGCGATTAAATCCGCCTTTGAATCCACGACCATAATGAGTATGTACCAGTCAATGAAAGAACTTCGAGCCGCTCCAGGCCGTGCCGCACTGATCACCATCACCGTCGGGATGATTGCTGTGATGGTCACGTTCCTCTCGGCTTTGGCCGCCGGCCTGTCCGCCCAGTCCGTCTCCGCACTGGACGAGGTCTACGACAAAAACGACGCCGTCGTCATCTCGGAGGGGGCCACGTCGCTGTCGTCGTCAAGTATCGGCGAGACGGCGCGAAAGAGCGTCCAGACGTGGGCGAACGATAACAACGCCACCATCCGCGATGTCTACGTCAGTCGTGCGCGCGTCGATGAAACGCCCGTCACCGTCATCTCCGACTTTTCGCTTAACGACGACCAGGTGGCCGTCACCGACGGCGTCAGTGAAACCGCCATTGCGGAAGGTGACTCGCTGACCCTGTCTGGCGCGATGGGCGAGCACGAGACCACCGTTGCGCGCGTGGCGGGGGATAAGTGGCTGGATCACCAAGCGGTCATTTATGCCGGGCGCGGCGTGATGGAAGACCTGACGCCGGGGCAGATGGTGCCAGCGGCGATGGTTGTCGACGAGTCCGCGGCGCAGCTGCCGAATGTCCCGGAAGGAACCATTCTGCGCGACGGCGAGCGCAATAACCTGTCGGCTTCCTACCAGGGTGAGCAGACTTCGCTGAACGCGATGACCTCGATGCTGTATGTGATTTCTGCGCTGGTGGTAGGCGCGTTCTTCACCGTGTGGACTGTTCAACGACTGCGTGGTGTGGCCATTTCCTCGGCGCTCGGTGCGTCCCGCTCCGTGCTGGTGGCTGACTCTCTGGCGCAGGTCCTGGCCGTGCTGGCAATCGGAGTCGGCGGCGGTGTTGCGGTGACTGCAGCGGCGGGCTGGGCTCTGCAGAGCGGCGACGTCATGCCAATTGTGGTCGATGCTTCCACGACCGTCGTACCGGGGCTCATTCTGGCCGTGACCGGCGTAGTTGGTGCGCTGCTGGCACTGGTGCCGGTATTCCGCGTCGATCCGACCACCGCATTGGCGAATGCGTAGTGGCTCGTTAGTACGGCCTAGCACGGCGGCTTCCCACAGAACACTCACATCGCGTTAATCATGCACAACCTGCAACTGAGGAATTGAGGAATTGAGGACAAAATGACTACCTACATCGACAACCAGGCTCCCGTGGCACTCGCTCTAAAGAACATCTCGCTGACCGTCCAAGATGGCGACAACAAACGCACCATTTTGGATGACATCTCGCTGAAGATCCGGGCAGGCGAGGTAGTGGGACTGGTCGGACCATCGGGTTCCGGCAAGTCGACTCTGTTGACCATCGCAGGTTGTTTGAAGAGTGCCGATACCGGACATGTCACGCTGTACTCCAACAAACAGGACGCGAACGGTGCAGGCGCGGACGAGAGTGCGGAAAGGAAGGCCATTGATTTGAGCGCTCGCGGCGCGGATGCTGCCAAGATTCGTCGCGAACACATCGGTATTGTTTTCCAGCAGCCGAATCTTCTGCCAGCGCTGACGGTTAAGCAGCAGCTCATCGCAATGCGGCGACTGGGCCGTGTTTTCGGGTGGCCCGCGGGTGGCCGTCGTGAAGCGGAGAAGCGCGCGGATGAGCTGCTAGAGGCAGTCGGACTGGCTGGGCTGGGAGAACGTCGCGTGAGCCAGCTTTCCGGTGGTCAGCAGGCGCGCGTCAATGTTGCGCGCGCACTGATGAATGAGCCGGAAGTGCTGCTAGTCGACGAACCGACCGCGGCTTTGGATCAGAAGAGTGCAGGGGCGGTGACGCGACTGATTATGGATGTGACGCGGAAGATGGGTGTGGCCACCCTGTACATCACCCACGACCTGGGGCAGCTCCACGGTGCCGACCGAATCGTGGAGATGGTTGACGGCAAGCTGCAGTCCGCGGATGCAGGCTTGGTGGCTACTCGGTAGTGACTATGGGGGGGGACTTAGCAGCAAAAAGGCCCACCCCGGCGACGCGCCGGGCGGAAACACAAAAACCCTCGGCCCGGAAAAACCTGGCCGAGGGTTCTACTTGGGGTGACTGACGGGACTCGAACCCGCGACACCCAGGATCACAACCTGGTGCTCTACCAACTGAACTACAGTCACCATTACCGCATTAAAGGAGCTGTATTCTCAGCTCATCTCTGCAGCGAACTATATGGTAGCCCACAGTGGGCTGGAAACAAAAACAGCAGGTCAACCCGGATAAATTTGGGAAAGGGTGGGGTTTGGGTCGTCGTAAAGCGAGCTAGCCGCGAATCTCACCGTACTTTTCCGTCGATTCCTTGCTTGCGGCAGAAATAGCGTCGCCTTCGGGGCCGGGGTGGGGCAGAAGCATGGCGCGGCGGTAGTAGTCCAGCTCGCGGATCGACTCCTTGATATCTGCAAGAGCTCGGTGAGCGAGACCCTTTTCTGGAGCGCCCTTGAGGACCTGGGGGTACCAGCGGCGGGCAAGTTCCTTGAAGGAAGAGACATCAATCATGCGGTAGTGCAGGTGCTGGTCGAGCTCTGGCATGTAGCGGTGGATGAACTTGCGGTCGGAGGCAATCGAGTTGCCTGCCAGTGGGGCGGTGCGCGGCTCGGGAACCCACTGACGGATGTAGTCCAAAACAGCCTGTTCGGCGTCGGCGACATTAGTCTTGCTGTCGCGAATTTCCTGATCCAGGCCGGACTTCGCATGCATCTTGGTGACGAAATCATCCATCTGCGCCAATTCGGTCTCGGACGCGTGCACGACGATGTCCACGCCTTCCCCGAGGACGTTGAGGTTGGCATCGGTGACGAGAGCCGCGATTTCGACAATGACGTGGCGCTCGGGTTCGAGGCCCGTCATCTCACAGTCAATCCACACGATGCGGTCGAGCTCAGGGGAGAGCTGGAGGTCGGGATCGGGCTGAGCCATGATTTCACCTTTCGCTGAGATTCGGCATGATTCTGCAGTGCGCCTTATTTTGTGCCCGGACTGGGCTGTGGGGCACACGCTGACTACGCCCAGCTTAGCGATGTGGATTGTGCTGTGGTCGGGCGTGTGGATTGCCGTGTGGTTTGTGGAGCGAATTGTGGGGGAAACGAAATTAACTGGAAAGTAAGATCTTAGAATTGGACAACGGGGCATGAACTAAATCGACCTATTTGCCTGATAAAATTACTTCTGAGTTCGGATTCCAACGGGAGAAATAGTTACATGGATGAGACGAGGCGTGTTGGCGACGCTGCTCAAAGCACCACTGCGGCACAGAAACCATCCGTCGATGATGTCATCATTGCCGCTGCGCGCGAAAGCGTAATGACTGTGGGCTTGCGTAGGACTTCGATTGCAGAAATTGCTCGCAAGGCAGGAGTTTCGCGTCCGACCGTATATCGTCGATACGCTGACATTGGTGAGCTTCTGGGGGAAGTGACCAACCGCGAAATCCTGCACATGCTTGAGGGGCTCCGCTATGTCCCTGGCGATTCGCGCGCTCGCATGTTGCTGCGTATTCGAATCGTCGTTCAACGCATCATCGAAAGTGACTTTTTCCCTGGCCTGGTCAAGACAGATCCCGACCGTGTCTTAGAAGCGCTCACTGGAGAGATGAGCGATACACAGCTGGAAATTGTGGAGAAATTCATTCTCCCCGGTGTCCGTCACGGGCAGGAAGACGGCACTATTCGCGAGCACGATCCATATCTGCTGGCGCGCAACATTTACCGTCTGATTCAGACGATGGTGCTGGTGTGGCGCCCGGATGGCAAGGACGCGACGCTAGACAAGGAATCTGTCGAAGAGGTCGTCGACATGGTTGACCGCTACTTGCGCCCGGATCCTGCGGATAACAAGAAGAACTAAGAAGTAAAAACCCGCCTGCATCTGGTATAAAACCAGTTCAGGCGGGTTATTTTTGCGCCCCCAGAAGGATTCGAACCCACCCATGAAGACGCTATGAACAGCAGAAACGCATGCAAAAACCGGGAAACCGCTGCATTTCCGCTGCATTAAATCACGCCACGCAGCTGCTCATCCATCACGTCCGCCACCGCATCCAAATCACCATCAAACAAATCCGCGTAGGTATCAAGAGTCATTACCGCACTCGCATGCCCCAACTGCGACTGCACAACCTTCACCGACGCACCAGATCCCACCATCAATCCTGCCGCCACATGCCGCAGACCATGCGGCGTCACATACGGAAACCCCTTATTCGCCTTCATTACGCGTTCAAGGTTCCCGTAGTACCAATCCGGCTTCGAAGGTGTCGGAAGTGGCCCACCATTGCCTGCCGGCCACAACAGCGCATCCGGCAGCTTATCCTTCAGCAGTGGCTCGAGCATCCGCATGACCTTCTTCGGCACTGCCACCGTGCGCTGCTCGTGTGTTTTCGGCGTGCCGATAATGACTCTGCTGCCGACGGTGACAGCGTTCCGTTCCACGTGTACACGGCCGCGCAGAACGTTAACGTCACGGACTCGTAGCGCTGCGGCTTCGCCCCACCGCAGCCCGGTGATAGCGAGCAGCCAGATGAGCTCAGGGCGCTTAGAATCCTTGGCTAGGGTCTTGACCTGCTCGGCGGTCAAGTACACCTTTTTCGCCTTCGGTTTGCGGGGTAGACGCACACCGCGCGCCGGGTTGGAAGCCAGCACCTCGTCACCAACAGCGACATCGAGAACCTGCGCGAGACAAGCGTGCGCCTTCCTTACCGTCGACGCGCCAGCGCTGAACTCGGCCAGCCAGGCTTGCACATCAGAGCGTTTAATCCGGCCAATCCGCCACCCACCCCAGTACGGCTCCACATGCAGCGGCATCCTGGGGCGTTCCCTGAATTGGTGTCGGGTCGAGCGCCCCTATCATTATTTTTATGTCTGCTGCGCCATTGGCGTTACTGATCGCGAAGCGCTATACAGCGCTCGCGAAGAAGCTGCGCATGCTCGTAAATCTCATCAACCGCACCGAGGTCAAATACTTGTTCAGTGCGCGACGCATCGAAGATACCGATACGTGGAACGCGCCGGTCGAAGTACAAACGAGCAATCGGATTCCGGTTGTTATCGCGGTACAAAATTGCGCAATATGATTTCGCGTCACGCATGGTCACATCAGAAACAGAGACTTCGCTGCAGCAAATTGCGCGGATAATTCCAAATGCCTGCAACTCTTCTTCCGTTGTCACGATTCCGGAATCATCAGTTTCCTCCGGTTCGGCAGGGGAGGCGGTAGCAGCCGACGGTGCCGGTGTCGCACCTGGGACTTCATCAAAATCCTGGGCCGAACGCAACCGACGATTCGCCTCATCTTTAAGAAACTGAGATTGAGCTGTCGAGACAAGTTTGGTGAAAATCTCAAGGTTTTGCGCTGTCATGCGGCGCGATGTCACTCGAGATGCGATGAGCCTAACCCAATCAGCATCTGGTTCCTTGAACTGTGATGCCAGAACCTTGCGAATTTCAGAAATGTATTTGAGTTGCTCAGCGCTTGCCGCAATCGTTTCAGAATCGAAGCGAGTCTTTGTGCACATCTCGAGGTGCGGGAAGACACGCGCATCGATGTTAGCGAGGTCGATTGTCATGAATGGCTTTTCGTCCATTCGATTCGCTGCGTCTAGCTGTGCATAGAATTCGTACACTTCACCGTTGGTAAGAATCGCAAACTCGGTATCTGTGACATTGAAGTATCGGACAAGCTGATTCGCGTGATCTAGTCGGAGCGGTTCTCCGATTTTCTTGCATTCGATAAGGAATCGGAAGTCATCACCTGATTTGATGGCGAAGTCTACTTTTTCTCCCTTTTTTACGCCCACGTCCGCGGTATATTCCGGGATAACCTCACGGGGGTCTGTGACGTCGTAGCCGAGGACGGTGCTTATGAAGGGGATGATAAAGGCCGTTTTTGTGGCTTCTTCCGTTTCGATAATTGGCTTTAGTTCTCGAACCTTGGCGGCGAGACTCTGGACTGCTTGGTCAATGCTCATGGTTATTGCCTTTCTTTGGTGGCTCGGCAGACGGTGAAGAAAATGAGTCGGCGTGAATGCCCTATTTTCCGAGTTCGCTTACTCCGATTCTCGAATATCGACGAACTCGAGATCGTCATAGCTAACATCTGGGTTTGTGAATCCAAATACTCCAAGCTCGGTGTCCGATGGAATCTGGTACACCCAAGTCATTTGTGTCTCGAACCCCGGGTTTAGGCTGTCATTGCATTCCGGGTTATCGATAATGCGGTAGAGACTGTCGATGGGGTCGTAAACCTGATTTTCGGTGTTGATTAGTAGTGCTCGAACGGCAAATCCGCATGTGAGATCCATTGGGGACTGTCCGGTGTTCTTCACGTCAGTTTTGACGATGGCGTATTCACCTTTGTCAGCGTTGAGAGTTTCATTTGGCATGTAGCCGCGTTTGTATCCGTCAGCGTAGAGCTCGATACTGTCTGAACGTGTGACTGATTCGACAGTGAGGGTGACTCCAGGTGCTTCGATTGGTTCTCCAATTGGGTGCAGGGTGATCTCTTCAGCAACGTCACCTGAGTCTGTCGGAGCACTTTCTTGAGCTGGGGTGAAGATTAGTAATGCTAAGAAGAGTACAAGCAGAAAAGACGCGGCGATGAACCACCAGCGCTTATAGAACGGCTTCCTTGCGGCGGCTTGCGTAGTGCGGTCTTCGAAAGTCATTGCGTTTCCTTTGTTTATTGAGAGCGCCAGCGGGCTTGGCCGTCCGGGCCGGCGGAGCAGGTCATAGGTGTGCCGTTCTTACTGACTCCTGTTCCTCCTCCTGAACAGTAAGCGCCTGGGGTTACGTAGGATTCCTGCTGTTCAGGGGCCGGCGCGGCGGGAGCTGGAGCTGGTTCTGGTGTCGCCGCCGGCTGCTGCGCCATCATCCGGGAGGCGCACTGCTGCGTCCAGCCGCTTGAACCGTCGGTGAAGAATGTTGTCCCGGTCTCATGCAAAGCGGGGTCGCCGCAGGATGCCACGGTTTTGTTCATTTCAGATGGTTCTGCCTGGCCTGGGGCTTCGGTATACCCTGTTGTGCGTGCGGACGTGGACTCACCTCCACGGGGTGAAGAGGTAGGTTCGGTGGTGTGCTCTAGGGTGGGGTTGGGGCTGTTCTTTGGGCTTGATGATTCAGACGGAGAATCAGTGGTGGATTCAGTGGACGTGGTGCTTGACGGCGAGGACGTTGATGTCGAGCTGGTCGACATGTTGCTGCTTGATAGGGAGGGGGCGTTGTTTGATCCGCAGGCAGCGGCGAACGGAATTGCAACACAGGCTGCGATGATGAGGACTCGTTTGGCGGTGTGGGCGGCCATCGCATGATTCCTTTCTTGGCGTTCTTTATGACTGCCCTTATTCTGCGTTAAGGTGAATGGTTTTCAATCTTTGACCACTCGACGGGGGTAAATTTGACCTCAAAACCTACTGTAAAACACCCCCGATACATCGCCCGCCGCATGTCCGTGTCCTCTCGAGCAATTCCCGCCACACTGGCAGTAGCTGAGTGGCGAAATCAAATTCCCGGGCTATGGCCCCAGTGGCTGGTTCGTAGATTGCTTCCGCTGCAGCGTACTTGGTATGAGAGATGAGTAGCCCGGCAGTTGTCTGGGCTGCGGAATGTTCTGCTCTGGTGTCGAAATGCGGATTACCAGAGTGGGGTGCGTGAGCCAGTTCACGGGCTCGGCTGTAGAGCCGGTTTGCGGCGCCAAGTGTGGGGGATTTTGCATGCGTTGCCGAATGCCTGGAATCCACCGACCGAGAACTAACCAAGAGCCGTTGCTTCGTTGGTTTGAGTTGTTCGGGATTTCCGAACAGCTGACCGGCGGGGCGTTTTTTCATGCCCAAAATCCGCTGCATTTCCGCTGCATTTAAACCAACAAGAGCCAATCTGAGCCTACATTAGCGGGGTAGTCAGATAGGGTAAACCCCCGCCTGAACTCGAAAAACACCAGTTCATGACGGGGATAGAAAACGCGCCCCCAGAAGGATTCGAACCCTCGACCAATCGGGTAGAAGCCGACTGCTCTGTCCACTGAGCTATGGAGGCTAGCTAAGAAAAGCATTGTAGCGTCTCTAATGTAGCCAATCACAACCGGTTCTGTTCTAGGGACTTTGGTCGCTAAGCTTAGGGCTATGACTGCCACGACCAAGGCCGAGACCTCTCCGCCTGTTAGCAAGGATAAGAAAGTCCGTAAATCTGCTGGTTGGTACGTTGTTTTTGTACTTATCGGCGGCGTTCTAGCTGGTTTGCTCTCGATGGCGTTCAACATGGATTCGCGCGCCACGTTGGGTATTCCCGATCCCGGCACAATCACCACCTTCGGGTTCCCGTTCGCGAAGGCGGCCGGTGAGCTGCTCGCCTGCCTCGGTGTCGGTTCGTTTATGCTCGCCGCTTTCGGTACGAAGCAGCGTGCCGACGGCACTTTGGGCCTCGACGGCTACACGGCATCCCGCACGGGTATGTGGGCCATGCTCGGCTGGGGCCTCATGGCGCTGATGGAGATTCCGCTGGTGCTCTCCGATGTGTCGGGCCAGCCGCTGTCGACGACGATTCAGCTGAGTAACTGGGCTGTGTCGTTGGAGCAGACCAAGGAGGGCTTGGCGTGGCTGTGGGTAGCTATTTTTGCGGGCATTGTGGCGCTTGGTTCATCGCTGACTCGTAAGTGGATTTGGCAGCCGGTGTTCTTCGCCATCAGCTTGGTGTCGATGATGCCGCTGGCGGTTGTAAGCCACAATGCCTCCGGTGGTGCCCATGACTACGGCACTAACTCCTACATCTGGCACTTGACCTTCACTGTGTTTTGGGTCGGCGGTTTGATGGCGCTGGTTGGCCACGCGCGTCGTCGCGGTGAATGGATGCCAGAGGTAGTGAAGCGCTATTCTTTCGTGGCGTTGGTGGCTTTCATCGCCATGTCTGCCTCCGGCTTCATTAACGCAGCCATCAACATTGACTGGTCTGACCTGGTCAGCAACAACTACGGCATCATGGTGCTGGTCAAGGCCGTTCTCACTATCTTGCTGGGCCTATGCGGCTATGTGCACCGCAAGATCACCATTCCGGAGATTGAGCGCGCTCAGTCGAATCGTCCATTCTGGCGTCTGGCCATTGGCGAGGTCATCATCATGGCGCTGACAATCGGCGTTGCCGTAGCTCTGGGCCGTACTCCGCCGCCACCGAATTTCTCTGAGCAGGCCGGCGGTGAGGGCCTGCCGTCGATTACGCAGATGCAGGTCAAGCTAGGTTACAACCTGGAGATCCCATTCGGTTGGGAGGCCATGTTCACGCAGTGGCGCTTTGACATCTTCTTCGGCTCTGCCGCCATCATTGCCGCGTGGATTTACTTGTACTGGCTCTACTTGCTGAAGAAGCGCGGCGGTACCTGGCCGCTGTCCAACACCCTGTGGTGGCTCGCCGGCTGTGCCACGCTGCTGTTTACTTCGTGCAGCGCGCTGGGCGTGTACATGCCGGCTCTGTTCTCGGTTCACATGATCGCCCACATGCTTTACTCCATGGGCATTCCGGTCATGCTGGTCCTGGGCGGCCCAGTTACGCTCGCGCTGCGTGCGCTGAAGCCGGCCGGCCGCGATGGTCTGCCTGGTATTCGTGAGTGGCTGGTGGTCTTCATCAACAACCCGGTGTCGCGTTTCCTCACGCACCCGGTTGTGGCAACGGTGCAGTTCGTCGCGGGCTTTTACCTGCTCTACATGACACCGATTTACGACTTCCTGGCTGATGAGCACGCGGGCCACGTGTTCATGAACATCCACTTCTTGATCTCCGGTTACATCTTCTACTGGGTCATTATCGGTGTCGATGCTGCACCACAGCAGATTGAGCCGTCGGTCAAGCTGGTCACGCTGATGGGGTCGTTGCCGTTCCACGCTTGGTTCGGTATTTCGCTGATGCAGTCGCAGCAGGTGCTTGCCGAGACCTACTACGCCAGCCTGGATCTCCCTTGGGCAGTGAATCTCCTGGAAGATCAGAACGTTGGTGGTGCCGTCGCGTGGGCTGCCGGTGAGGTTCCGCTCTACATCGTCACCGTTGCGCTGTTTGTACAGTGGCGGCGTTCCGATGAAAAGGATGCAGCCCGCTACGACCGCGTCGCGGACCGCAACAATGATGAGGAGTTGGCCGCTTACAACGAAATGCTCGCTCGCATGAGCCAGCAGGTCGGTGTTGGCGGCGAGGATGAGCGCGATTACTACACCTCGGAGGTTGACGCGCAGCATCCGGTGCACATGGATAATCCGATTGATGCCTCGAAGAGGCGCGGAAGGTAGCGTCGTTAAGCTGATTTTGCATGCTTGACGACGAGGATTGCCGCGACTTCGCCCCTCAACTTCATACGTAGCCTGTGGATAGTTGTCTTTTCGACAAACTTATCCACAGGCTTTTTATGTACCTCTTTCATTTGTTTCTCGAAGCCGGAAAAGTAATTGGCACGGCACGAATGAGACACCTTCGAATTATTCGGCCGCAGTAGGTAAACGCTTTCTTTGGGGGAGGAGCCCGATGTCTGAGGCAGTTATTACCGTGGTGGGCAATGTGGTCCATCATGTGGAAAATCGAAATACCAATTCTGGGGCAAAGGTCTGCAAGTTTTCTGTGGCATCCAGCAAGTCATGGAAGGGGGAGAATGGTTGGGAGCAGTCGGAGACGTCATATTTTGATGTTGAATGTTGGGGCAAGCTCGCCGAGAACGTGAATAACACGGTGTGGAAGGGCCAAGCCGTCATTGTCCACGGTCACGTTCGTACGGATCGCTGGGAGGGCGATGATGGTACGAAGCATCAGCGCCAGAAGATCATTGCTAAGGCGGTAGGTCCGAATCTGCGCCGTCACCTGGCAACGGTGAAGACTATGACTGAGAAGCCGCATGAGTCGCCGACTGGTCTTGGTGAGTCATCGACTGGGGATTCGGAAGCTTCGGTTACTGAGACAGTTGCGTCTCAGGCCGGGGCCGTGCGCACCTTCACTGCTAGTACGGGCGGCGCTGGTGAGGCGGGGAACACAGGTGCAGCTAGTTCGGAGCAGCGAGAAATGGCTGATGCAGGAGTCAGTGCGCCGTTCTAACCCAGGAGCCAGTACATCGTTGTAGAGCGGAATGAGGGGGAGCCGCTGAAAGAGCGGAAAGAGGGGAGGGGTAATTACTGCACGTGAGGTGACGCTGCTGAGAAAGGGGAGGGATCGCATACGATTCGGCAGCGTTATCTCGCAGCTAGTTTTGCTAGGAGCCTGGCAGAGATTTTGGTGGGAAAGGATTGCGGGTACGCCCATGTAGATTGTGCCTTTTGGTTCCTATGCGTAACCTCTACAGGGATTGCTTATTTCCTTTCTACGAGGGGACGAAATTCCACCATGGGTGAGTTCATCTACCAGATGAAAAACGTGCGCAAGGCGCACGGCGATAAGGTTATTCTCGACAACGTCACCATGGCGTTTTACCCGGGCGCAAAGATCGGCGTGGTCGGTCCGAACGGCGCAGGTAAGTCGTCGATTCTGAAGATTATGGCTGGCCTTGATCAGCCGAGTAACGGTGAAGCTTTCCTGGAGCCGGGCGCCACTGTCGGCATCCTGCTGCAGGAGCCTCCGCTGAATGAGGAGAAGACCGTTCGCGGCAACGTCGAGGAGGGCCTCGGCGACATCTTCGAGAAGAAGGCTCGTTTTGAAGCCATCGCCGAGGAGATGGCCACCAATTACACCGACGAGCTCATGGAAGAAATGGGCAAGCTCCAGGAGGAGCTCGACGCCGCTGATGCTTGGGAGCTGGATTCCAAGATTGAGCAGGCAATGGATGCGCTTCGCTGCCCGCCGGCGGACGAGCCGGTTACTCACCTCTCCGGTGGTGAGCGTCGTCGTGTAGCACTGGCAAAGCTGCTGCTCTCCGAGCCGGACCTGCTGCTTCTCGACGAGCCGACTAACCACCTGGACGCCGAGTCTGTGCTGTGGCTCGAGCAGCACCTGGCTAAGTACCCGGGCGCTGTCCTGGCCGTGACTCACGACCGTTACTTCCTGGATCACGTCGCTGGCTGGATTTGTGAGGTCGACCGCGGCAAGCTCTACCCGTACGAGGGCAATTACTCGACTTACCTGGAGAAGAAGGCTGAGCGCCTTGAGGTTGCAGGTAAGAAGGACGCCAAGCTGCAGAAGCGCCTGAAGGATGAGCTGGCGTGGGTCCGCTCGGGGCAGAAGGCTCGCCAGGCCAAGAACAAGGCCCGTCTGGAGCGCTACGAGCAGATGGTGGAGGAAGCCGAGCAGTACAAGAAGCTCGACTTCGAAGAAATTCAGATTCCGACCCCGCCGCGCCTGGGTAACCAGGTTGTTGAGGTCAAGGACCTGGAGAAGGGCTTTGATGGCCGCGTCCTGATTAAGGACCTGTCGTTCACCCTGCCGCGTAACGGCATCGTCGGTGTGATTGGCCCGAACGGTGTGGGTAAGTCCACCCTGTTCAAGACCATCGTGGGTCTGGAGCAGCCGGATTCCGGTGAGGTCAAGGTCGGTCAGACTGTTCAGCTCAGCTACGTTGACCAGGGTCGTGAAAACATCGATCCGGAAAAGACCGTCTGGGAGGTTGTCTCTGATGGTCTCGACTACATCGTGGTCGGCCAGAACGAGATGCCGTCTCGTGCGTACCTGTCTGCATTCGGTTTCAAGGGTGCGGACCAGCAGAAGCCGTCGAAGGTTCTCTCCGGTGGTGAGCGCAACCGTCTGAACCTCGCGCTGACCCTGAAGCAGGGCGGTAACCTGATCCTCCTGGATGAGCCGACTAACGACCTTGACGTCGAAACCCTGTCTTCGCTGGAAAACGCACTGCAGAACTTCCCGGGCTGTGCCGTGGTCATTTCCCACGACCGTTGGTTCCTGGACCGCACCTGTACCCACATCCTCGCATGGGAAGGCAACTTCGAAGAGGGCAAGTGGTTCTGGTTCGAGGGCAACTTCGAGGGCTACGAGAAGAACAAGATTGAGCGTTACGGCGAGGAGGCTGCACGCCCGTCGCGCGTCACGCACCGTCGCCTGACCCGATAATCTGTTTCGCGCGAATCTGATTTTTGCCAACGGCAAAGTCCGGAACCTTGTGGACTGGCTCGCACCAGTGCACAGGTCCCGGGCTTTCGCGTATTCGCAGGCTCGTAGCTCCAGAAAACGCCTATAGTTCTGGGTATGACTGAATCAGCACCATTTCGTACCAACGTCGCTATCCGCTGGTCTGATTTCGATCAGTATGGCCACGCCAACAACACCGCTTTCCTGGAATACGCCCAGCAGGCTCGTCTGGACTTTGTGATGCGCGGTCTCGGCGGCGGGGCAGGGATGCCTGCGGCAGTGGTGCGTCGCCTGGAGATTGACTACGTCCGCGCTATTTTGCCGGACACCCAGGAAGTTGTGGTTGAGACCGAGATCATCAACTTCGGTCGCACCTCTTTCACACTTCGCCAGACAATCTCCGACCAGCATGATCACATCGTTGCTGTGCTCGAAACCGTGATGGTGATGTTTGATCTCAAGACTGCGAAGGCAGTCGAGCTCTCCCCGTCTGCCCGCCGTGAACTGGAGCGTTTTGCAGCTCCCGCAATCGAAGACAACAAGGAAGACCAGGACAAGTAATTCGCCGTGACCACTTCTCATCCCGCTGCCGAGCTGACCTTCGGCACTCCCGATGCCCTGAAGAACCTGGGCGTCCTGGCCCATAAGGCCTACGCCCTCGACGAGAGCACGTTGCTACGCATCCGAGTACGTAAGACCGCCGCCGCTGGTATCAGTTCCTCGTCCGCGCCTAACGCTGCGCCCGCAATGTCGCAGGTATGGGTGAAGACCCCAATCGGCCCGCTCGCCATGCGCACGATTGCGCTGCACGCGCTTCCCGACGACATCATCGTCACCGCCGCGGAGATTAAAGACATCGCAGTGCGTGCCTTTGCGCAGGCAAAAACTGCTGAGGACGGAGAGGAGAAAGAAGCTTCGCTCACCGCGATGCCATACCGCGTGCATGCGCAGTCGGCGTCCTCCTGGCCGGGATTCCTGCCAGTGCCGGAAGGATGGCAGGTTGTCGACTATGTTCCAGCCACTGCCTTCCGGACTCTCGAGAAGCAGGGGCGCGCGGTCGCCGTCGAATCTTCCGGCCCGATGGGCATGCCACCGTCTCTGCTGGACCAAAAGGTTCTCACTGTCAGCGGCGGTACCGGTGAAGCCACTGTTGATACAGGGGAAGGGCAGTCGCAGGAGACGTCGAAAAGCGTGGTGGACGTGACCATGCGGGACGTGTTTGCGCTGTGCACGATGGGCTTTATCCCGGAGCAACCGGATGAAAAAGAGCCGGTGCGCGTGTCCACAAAGGGACGGTGGCACCGGCTGGATGGGCGGTTTGGCTCGATCTTTACGCTCGAGTCCTTTGGCGTGCTGCCGCTGCTGAACTAGCGGCGCAGGGCCTAATTCCTACTGCGCGTCGAAGCGGTTGATGAGCATGTCAGCAACCTGCACCATGTGGTTCCACATGGCTTCGCGCTGGGGGCGGGGGAGCTCGTCATCGGAAATGTCTGCGAGTGAGGCACTCATGATCTCCAGCCAGCGGTCGCGTTCGGCTTCGCCGATGGAAAACGGCATGTGGCGCATGCGCAGGCGCGGATGACCACGCTGTTCGCTGTACGAACGCGGCCCGCCCCAGTACTGGACGAGGAACATGCGGAGTCGATCCTCGGCGCCCTCCCAGTCATCGCTGGGGTACATCGGGCCGATGAGGTCATCGGAACGCATGCGCGTGTAAAAACCATGGACGATGCGATTGAAGACATCCTCGCCGCCGACGGAGTCAAAGAGCGTCTGAGAAGTTGTCATGGCACCAAGTCTATCGACTTGATGCCACGAAAACGATAACGGCCAAAGTGCCGGCCGAAATCACTTGTTACTTCGCGTCGAACTCGCGGGCGCGAAGAGCGAGCTTCACCAGGAACTGCTGCTCAGAGATGATGCGCTTGACCGGCGATGCAGTCTCGTCGCTGTCGAGCAGACGTTGAGCGGCTGCAATTGCCTCATCACTGATCTCCCAGGTGGGGTAGAAGCCCTCGAGCAGCGTCTGTGCCGTCTCGGATGAGAACTGCTTCCACCAGCTGTTGGCAACAGCGAAGAAGTGCTCCGACAGTGAGGTTGCCGACTGCTCCGCGTTGATGGTGGCGCGGGAGTCGTCGTCAAGCGCCTGCGCGAGCACTGCACCCGAGCCCGGCGCGTTGAAGCCGGCCAGCAGGTGGCGAATGACAAGGTTCGATGGGGCGTCGTCGCCGGAGACAGTCGCCTCAGCCCAGACGCGGGACTTGTTGGCGAGCGTCGGCACGGAGGCGCGGCAGGCGATGGCGGCCTGTGCGCCGAGTGCTGAATTGTCGGTCTTTTCAAGCTCTGCGATGGCCTCCTCGCCTTCGAGACCAGCGGAAACCAGAGCCTTCAAGGCGCGCCACTGCATGTCGGTGTCGACAGTGACAGCGGGGAAGCCAGCCTTGTCGGCGTCGCCGGCGTAGATGGCGCGCAGTGCGTCGGCGACGTCGCTATTCGACGAGCCCACGGTAGCCAGAGCGTTAACGAAAACCAGGGCGCGGTCGGCGTCGGTTTCCTTCTTCGCGTAGTCCAACAGACCCTGAGCCAGCAGATCGCGGCCGGTGGACTCGGCCCACTGAGGATCGGCGTAGACGTTGACGGCGCTGACCGCCTGAGCGATGACGCGCTCCAAGACGGAGAGCTTATCCTCGCCCGGGATGCCGCGAAGCACCAGGTTGACGAAGTCGCGAGCGCGCATCTGGCCTGCGCGAACCATCTGCCAGGTGGCGGACCAGCACAGTGTGCGCGCCATCGAATCGGTGAAAGCGCCGATGTTGTCGATGACGGTGGCAAGCGAGCCTTCGTCCAGGCGAATCATGCTGTAGGTGAGGTCGTCGTCGTTAACCAGCACGACGTCGCCAACTGGTGTGTCGACCAGATCTGGGACATCGGTGCGGGCACCGCGGACGTCGATTTCCACGCGCTTGGTGCGCTCAAGTACAGCGTCCGCGCCGGTGCCGCGCAGGTTGTAGATGCCCACTGCGATTCGGTGATCACGGAGTTCACCGGCACCCGGCTCGGCGCCTTCCTGCGTGACTGCGAAGGAGGTGTACTTGCCGTCCTCTTGATGGAACTCTGGCGCCAGGGTGGTGATGCCGGTGGTGGTCAGCCACTGATCGGCCCAGCCAGACAGATCGCGACCGGAGGCCTCGGAGAGCGCCTCCAACAGATCCGCGAAGGTGGCGTTGCCAAAGCGGTGGCGGGAAAAGTGAAGACGAGCACCGGCGAGGAAGGCGTCCTGACCAACGTAGGCGGCCAGCTGCTTGAGGGTGGACGCGCCCTTGGCGTAGGTGATGCCGTCGAAGTTCTGCTCGACGGTGTCAATGTCGCTGGCATCGGCGGCAATCGGGTGCGTCGACGGCAGCTGATCCTGCTTGTAGGCCCAGGCCTTCTCTACGTTGGCGAAGGTGGTCCAGGCGTGGCTGTAATCGGAAACCTCAACCTGTGCGGCGGCAGCCGACCAGGTAGCGAAGGACTCGTTGAGCCAGAGATCATCCCACCACTGCATGGTGACCAAATCGCCGAACCACATGTGAGCCATCTCGTGCAGGATGGTGTCGTTGCGGCGCTCGTAGAGGTAATGGGTGGGCTTGGAACGAAAGACGTACTCGTCGCGGATGGTCACGCAGCCGGCGTTTTCCATCGCACCCATGTTGTATTCCGGGCAGAAGATCTGGTCGTACTTGCCGAACGGGTAGGGCTCGCCGAAGTGCTTGGCGTAGAAGTCGAAGCCTTCCTTGGTCTCCTTGAACAGAGTGTCGGCATCGAGGTACTCGGCGATGGACTGGCGGCAGTAGATTCCTAGCGGAATGGTCAGCTCGCCGTCCGGCTGGTGCTCGGCAGGGGTTTCCGGGTGCGGTGCGACAGTGCCGGTCCACGAGTCAGTGACCTCGTGCCACGGGCCCGCACAGACTGCGACGAGGTACGTCGACAGCGGAACATCCACTGAGAAGTCGAAGGTGTCGGCCTCATTGCCGTGGACATCGGTGGTGGTGCCGGTCTTGGCTACCGAGTTGGAAATAACCTTCCAGCCCTTCGGCGCCACGACGTGGATGGAGTACGTCGCCTTCAAATCCGGCTGGTCAAAGCAGGCGAACACGCGCTTGGCATCGGCAGTTTCAAACTGCGAGTACAGGTAGGTTTCGCCATCGGCGGGATCCTGGAAGCGGTGAATGCCCTGGCCGTTATTGGTGTAACGACAGTCCGCATCGATAACGACGGTGTGGTCACCTTCGGTCAGGTCTACGTTAATGCCGGTCTCGCTGTCATAGCGAGCGGCCTCCGTGGCATCGACGCCGTCGATGGTCACACTCTTGACAACCGCATCACGCAGGTCAATAAAGGTGGAACCAGCGCGCTTCGCTTTCAGAGAAATTGTGGTCTTGGAAGCGAATGTTGGTGCGCTGTGCTGCCCACCGACCGGTGCGGTCGTAAGGTCGAGGGAGATGTCGTAGTGGGACACCTCGAGCATGGCCGCACGGTCGGCGGCCTCGGTCCTGGTTAGGTTCGTGGAAGTCATGCGACAAGTGTAACCACGACCCCGGATTGGGAATCGGGCAGTAGCGTGGTGGGCGGGGTGACCTCGACTTCCTCGCTCATTGCGTGTCGATTCGGGCGGTCGATTGGCGGTCGATTGAGCGAGATTTTGGCTTCTTTGGCATGCGAGCAAAGCCGAACGTGAATACACTTCGTTTCATGTACGAACTCAGTGATGATGCAAGCAAGGTTGAACGGGTCAACGCGGCGTGGGATCGCATTGAAGCAAAGCTTGGCGACGATGCTTTGGAGGCCCCGGCGACAGAAGCGGAACTGGATCAGCTTGAGGCTGACCTCGGAGTAAAGCTGCCAGACTACGTGCGAGCTTCGTGGCTGCGGCACGCGTCTGTGGACGGTGAGCCGTGGGACGGTGGCTGGATTGCACCGCCTAAGTCGATTCTGAATGACTACAAGCTGTGGACTCAGCTGCAGGCCGACGGCGAGTTCGATGACTTTGAAGCCGAAAGCATGGACAGCGCCGACTCGGATGGCAAGTGGTATCACGAGGCATGGATTCCACTGGTCATGGACTTCGGCGGAAACAACTACTGTCTGGACATGCGCTCGGGGAAGATGGTCTCCATGGACCACGAGGTGGGCTCGGAGTTCCTGGACTACGCCGACTGGCCTGCCTACCTGGAGGCTGCCGCTGATTCCCTGGAGGCTACGGGCTTGCCCTGGAACGGTTAGGTAGGCGATTTAGACGGCGCCCGATGGGGGAGCCAGTTAACACCAGGTCCGGTAGAACTTCGGACCCATCCGAATTCATGAATGCGAGCCGAAAAAATCCGCCCTATAGTCGTTGATAAGTCAATCAATGCTTTAGGAGGACTTTCACATGAGCAATCGAGACAAGGTCACTTTTTACTTCGACGTTTCCTGCCCGTTTTGCTGGGTGACGTCGCGCTGGATTAAGGAAGTCGAAAAGGTCCGCGACATCGAGATCGAGTGGAAGCCGATGAGCCTGTCGGTGCTCAATGAAGGCCGCGATGAACTGCCGGAAGATTACAAGTTCATGATGCAGTGCAACTGGACCCCGGCACGCCTGTTCAACGCCGTGTTCTCCCAGGATGGCCAGGAGGCCGTCGACAAGCTCTACACCGCGCTGGGCACGAAGATTCACAACGAAAACCGCATCGATCGCCATGCGCATGTCGACGAGCCGGAGCACGCATTCGACGAGCTGATTAAGGAAGCCCTCGCAGAGGTTGGACTGCCGGAAGAGCGCCTGGCACAGGCCCTGACTACCGAGTTCGATGAGCTCATGCGTGAAAACCACGCAGAGGCCATGAAGGAGGTCGGCAACGACGTCGGCACTCCGGTGGTCAAGCTCAACGACGTTGCCTTCTTCGGTCCGGTGCTTACCCGTATCCCACGCGGCGAAGAAGCCGGCAAGATTTTCGACGGCTCGGTTGCCGTCGCCAGCTACCCGTACTTCTTCGAAATTAAGCGCTCCCGGACTGAGGACCCGCGCTTCGACTAAGAAAGCAGTAGCAGCTGGGGCGCGCAGTTAGGAGAGCTGACCCGCTCCGGCTCCAGCATTCTGCCCGGTAGAGGCCTGCCGTTCTTCTTCGCTCATGGCAGCCCACCGTGGCGGGATGTAGATGCAGGTCGGGTCGGATGCGGTGTAATCCCCGGTCAACGCGTACGCTGTCGACCGGGACCCACCGCATACGCTGTGGTATTCACAGACGCTGCACTTTCCATGCCAATTGTCCGGATCGCGAAGGGCCTTGAACGCCGGCGAGTTCGAATAGATTTCCTGGAATGGCGTGGCCTTCACATTTCCGCAGTGAAGCGGCAGGAAGCCATTGGGGTAGACGTCGCCGATGTGGTCAATGAAGGCAAAACCTGACCCGGAATTGACGGCCATGGGGGAGCGCGGGCGACGTGGCTTTTCCGGCACAGCACCGAGCAGCTTTGTCGTTTCCTCGGTCAAGTAACGGTAGAGCTCGCCGCCCTCATAGGGTGGCAGCCCCTTTTCCTTCGCTTCCTCCTGCTGCATGACGACGCGCCGATACTGCGGCGCCTCCGTCGTCTTAATGGCAATTCGGTTGGACACATCAGACAACCAGTGCAGAACATCCTCGCGTTCCTCCGGTGACAATGCGCCCAAATCCGCACCGCGACCAGTGGGAACGAGGAAAAAGACGTACCACATCTTGGCCTGCATCTCCATGACGGTCTTCAGCAGCGCTGGCGCCTCATGAATATTTCCCTTGGTCAGGGTCGAGTTAATCTGCAGCCGGTAACCGGCCTCGTTGATGTGCGGAGCCATTTCGAGCGTCTTTTCAAAAGTGCCCGAAAATCCACGGAACTTGTCATGGGTCTGGGCAGTCGCGCCATCGAGCGACATGGACATCGCCTTGCCACCGGCCTCACGCAGTGACTGAATCCGCTCTGGCGTGAGCCGCGGCGTCACCGATGGAGATAGCGACATATTCAGGCCCTGCTCCGTGCCGAATCGCACCAATTCTTCCAGGTCATCACGCTCAAAAGGATCACCGCCGGTGAGCACTACAAGCGGCTTCGGCTTGCTATACGACGCCAAGGTCTCCAGCAGCATCTTGCCCTCGGTGGTCGAAAGCTGGTGAGGATGCGGCTCGTGCTGCGCATCTGCACGGCAGTGCTTGCAGACTAAGCCACAAGCCCGCGTGACCTCCCAAATGACAATAAATGGTTTCTTGTTGATGTCATGCCGAACCGTTCGCACCACCGGTGCGTGATGATTCCCATGGGAGCCATGGGCTTCAGGATCGACTTGGAAGTGAGCTTGCGGCGCAGGAGACACGGTAAAAGCACCCAATTTCCGGTTTCGAAGGCGTGCTGAAACGCAAATACAGTCACTTTTCACCCTATTCGGCTGCGCAGGAGACGTCGTCAAGCAATACCTAAAACGGGTGCAGGCGCCGTGGAATCCGTGGGAACCGCTAAACTTGCTGCCATGCGTATTTACCTTGGTGCAGACCACGCCGGTTTTGAGATGAAGAACCTGATTAAGGCCCACCTGGAGAAGGCTGGCCACGACGTCGTTGATTGCGGCGCTCACACCTACGACCCTGCAGATGATTACCCAGCATTCTGCATTGAGGCGGCTTCCCGTACCGTCGCTGATCCGGGCAGCCTGGGCATCGTGCTCGGCGGTTCCGGCAACGGCGAGCAGATTGCTGCTAACAAGGTCAAGGGCGCTCGTTGTGCGCTGGCTTGGTCGGTGGAGACCGCAAAGCTCGCCCGCGAGCACAACAATGCTCAGCTGATCGGCCTCGGCGGTCGTATGCACTCTGAGGAAGAGGCCCTGGCTATCGTCGATGCTTTCGTCTCCCAGCCGTGGAGCGAGGAGGAGCGTCACCAGCGCCGCATCGACATTCTGGCAGAGTACGAAAAGACTGGCGTTGCCCCGGAGCTGCCAGAAGCTTAAAGGGATTGCTGTTCGCTATCTGTTGATAGGAATAAAAAAGGGGTCTGGTTCCAGAAAACTCTGGGACCAGACCTTTTTTCATGTGTAGACGGAGTAGGAATTGTCGTATGACAAATCAAGAAGCGCATCGCCGAGTAACTGTTGTGCTATTCCCCGGGTTCGAGCTCTTGGACGTATTTGGACCGGTTGGCCTTTTTGGCCATGTCCCAGAGATTGAGGTCGAATATGTCGCCAACATTGCTGGTCCGATAACCAGCGCTCAGGGGGCGCAGGTTATCGCCACACGTTGTGCCACTGACCTCGAAACGGTCGATATTCTTCTAGTTCCTGGTGGAGCCGGGAGTAGAACACTAGTTGACGATGCAGAGTTTTTGGACTGGCTCAACAACCTCGGATCCCGGGCGCGGTTAGTGGCATCGGTTTGCACAGGTTCCGCACTGCTTGCTGCGGCTGGGCTTCTTGAAGGAAAGCGGGCAACTAGTAATAAGTTGGCTTTTGATTGGGCTACCTCGTTCGGAAACGAAGTGACGTGGGTGAAAGCGGCTCGATGGGTTGAAGACGGAGATCGCTGGAGCTCATCAGGAGTCGCAGCAGGTATGGATATGGCTGTTGCTTTAATTAGCAGCATCCTTGGCAAGGAAGCTGGTCGATTCGCCGCCAGAAAAATTGAGTATCGGCCTCAGACAGACGGCACTGTCGATCCTTTTGCGGATTTAGCGAAATAGCGGCGCCGGGCTTTTTCTAAATATCGAAACCGTCGAATCCGCCGTCGAAAAATCCGCCGCCGTCGCCGCCGCCGTCGCCGCCACCGAAGAGGCCGTCGAAGAAGCCTCCGCCGTCGCCTGCGTCACCGGCATCTGCACCGCCGCCACCGAAGTCGCCGCCAAGGTCATCTCCACCGAAATCGTCGCCACCGAAGTCTTCGGCTCCAAAGTCCTCGGTGCCGCCGAAGTCGTCAGCGCCGGTGCCCATGCCGCTGGCGAACTCATCAGCGCCGTAGGCAACACCGGCCATACCGTGGAAGAGGGTAGAGAACAGCAGCATCGAGCCTGCGGTCCAGACACCGGTGCGGAGCGCGGACTTCCACCATGGCTCGGAGTACCAACCGGCCGGAACCGGACGGCCAGCGACACGACCACCGGGGTAGTAGTTCGGAGTTTCCGGGGTGGCGTATGGAGAGGCGGTAACCGAGTGGCCTTCGTGCTCAATGGTGCGAGTTTCGGTCACAGAACCAGCGGCCTTCTGCCCCTCCAGCGGTGGCAGTGTCGGCCCCGCCGGCAGGCCCATAATTTCGCGAGCCGCATTGATGTAGTGCAGGCCCTCCAGCGCCGATTCGCGGGCCATTCGCGCCTGTGCCGGGGTGCGCGCAGTAGAAATCTGCGAGGAAGCGGCATTGTAGCGCTCGGATGCGTCAGCAAGAGCCTGCGTGGAAGCCGAATCGGTGCCAGCCAGGTTCAATACCTGTGAGCCCAGTCGCTCAATCCATCGGCGGGCGTCTGCGACGGCGTCTTCCAATTGATTGTTCTGGCGAGCATCAAAGGCCCTGTTAGAGCGGTTTTGAGCCATCGACGCGATGATAATTGCGCCGCCGACGGTGATCGCGATCAGGATTAAAGCCCCCATGGGCTAGGCCTCCAAAAAGGAAATTGCGGGTACTGCTTGTAATTACTTGAGATAACGCATGTAGAGCGAAAAAAGTTCCCGAGCTTACATATCTGTCCGACAGATGTAGCTCGGGAACCAGGAAATGATTGGGTATGGGTAGGTATCTATGATTCGGCGGAGTCGGTGCTCTTGGTGCGGCTCTTCCGATTGGCGTGCCATGCGCGAACTTCTTCGGAATCCCACAGGGTCAACCCATGAAGCTTCGCGACGGGTTCAGGAGCCTTCTTGCGGCCAGCGTAGCTGGTGAAAGTGCCACGTGCGGTGCCGGAAAAAGCAGCGCATTCGACCGCGGTCCATAGTTCGTGTCCAGTATCGGCATCGATAATGGTGGGCTTCATGGTGCCCAGAGTACCCGTAGCACTGGATCCTGAACAGAGGTCAGAAGAATTTCTGGTCCCCGGACGTCGGCTCAGAAAGTAAAAACCGGGAGCAATGCGCCCGGTTGCGTGGAGGGGATGACGGGAATCGAACCCGCGTCTTCAGCTTAGAAGGCTGACAAGTGGGGTTCCTAACGTGATTTTTGATTTTTTTTGGGGGGGGGGACATCGTCAACAACGGGCCGGGGCTCCGATTCGTTCCAGGGGGAGCGGATTTTTCGCGAACGATCCGGTTGCTCTACTCGGTTGCTTTACGACGACCCCGTCGACGCGCGAAACCCATAATATTTTGTTTGAAAACCAAAAACTAGGCGTGATGTGTGACATAGGATGTCGGCATGTCAACCAATGTGCCTGCCAATGACCGAACTCTCCATCCTCAGCCGCGCACGTCGCCGCTCGCGAAGCCGTTGCATCACGACGTCGATCTGCGGGGTCTGCTGATCGGCACGGCGTCGGCCGCCGGGCAGATCGAGGGCGGTGACGAGAACAACGACTGGTTCGATTGGGCCCGCGAGCCCGGCAACATCGCCGATGGTTCGACCCCGCTGCGCGCCACCGACCACTGGAACCGGTGGCGGGAGGACAACGAGCTCATGGCGTCGCTGGGTCTGCCCATCGCTCGCATCGGCGTGGAGTGGGCGCGTATCGAACCGCGGCCGGGGGAGTTCGACCATGCGGTGCTGGATCGCTACCGTGAGGAGATTGCCGACCTGCGGGACAAGGGGATTCGTCCGCTGGTGACGCTCCATCACTTCGTCAATCCGCTCTGGTTCGCTCGGCGCGGCGGCTTCACCTCCGATGAATCGCCGGCGGCTTTCCTGCGCTATGCGGAGACGACCGTGCGGGCGCTCGACGACCTCGTCGACGAGTGGATCACCGTCAACGAGCCGAACGTGTACGCCACCCAGGCGCACATGTTCCGCTCGGGCCCGCCGGGCAACCGCTCGTGGGGCGACACGATGGCCGTGCTGCGCAACATGGCGGTGTCCCACATCCGCGGTTACGAGGTCATCCACGGCATCCAGGGGGATCGGGCGAAGGTCGGCATCGCCCACCACGCACGGGCGTTCGCGCCGCGCAATCCGCGCAACCCCATCCACCGCGGCCTGGCGCGGATCAATCGGCATCTGTTCCAGGACATCGTCGCCGACGCGCATCTGGCGGGGAAGTTCCATCCGCTGCTGGGCGGGGCGAAGGTCGGCCGCGGGTTGCCGTCGGGCCGCCACCACGACTTCCTGGGCCTGAACTACTACTCGCGCACGGCCGTCGACAAGTTCGACGACGGCACCTTCGTCGGGGCTCCGGTCAACGACCTCGGGTGGGAAATCCACCCCGAGGGCCTGGTCGAATGCGCCCGCGACCTGAACGAGCGTTTCGGCGGACCGGTCTGGATCACCGAAAACGGCACCTGCGATCTCGGCGATCTGGAGCTGTCGGTCGGTGGCGTGGACGCGGGCGTCGAAAAGCCGAATCCGGCCGGGGACTACGCCAACCCGGACGCCGGGGCTGCCGACCGCAGGCTGGAGTCGTTCCGGCCGCGGTTCATCCTGGAGCACCTGCGGGCCATCGCCGAGTCGGACGTGCCCATCGAGCGCTGGTACCACTGGTGCTTCGTGGACAACTGGGAATGGGCCGACGGCGAAGAGCCGCGATTCGGCATCGTCCACCTGGACTACGAGACGCAGGAACGGACGATGAAGCCGTCGGGCCACCTGCTGGCCGAGCTGGCCCGCACCGGGCGGATCACCCCGGAGCTGCACCGGCGCTACACCGCAGGCCGTCGTTACCCCGTCGCGGACGAACACACCGACCCCAACGTGCGGGCGCAGCCGCCGGAGCCGGATGGGGTGCAGGGATGAGCTCCTCCGAACACGCCGGCTCCTCCGAACGCGCCATCTCCGACGTCGGGCGTTTCACCGCCGACCCCGCCCAGCGCACGCCGGTGACCACCGGCTGGATCGTGCGGTACGGCCTGCTGTACCTGGGGCAGAACATCTCGTGGGCAGCGCCGACGCAGCTGTTGTTGGCGCAGCAGATCCTCATCTGGCATCCGGGGGAGAAGGAGGAGAAGTTCGCGCTCCTCATGGCGGTCGGCGGGTTCTTCTCCATCATCGGGCATCCGCTGGCCGGGTGGTTGTCGGACCGCACGGACACGCGCTGGGGCCGCCGCGCCCCGTGGATCCTCTTCGGCGGGCTGGCGGCGGCCGGGTCGCTGGTGTTCCTGGGCGCCGCGCCGGGCTTCATGGCGTTGACCATCGGGTGGGCGGTGTTCCAGCTGGCCATCGCGGCGTCAATCAACGCGGCCCAGGCGGTGGCGCCGGATACGGTGCCGGACAATCAGTACGGCGTGGTCTCGGGTGTGCTGGGGCTGACGTACACCCTCGGCGTGGTGCTGGGCACCGTCGTGGCCACGGTGTTCGACCTGGGGCTGGCGTACATCGTCACCGCGGCGCTGCTGCTGGTGCTCATCGGCCAGTTCCTGCCGGGCTTCCGCGACGTGTCCCGGGTGCGGTCGCAGGCGGCCGCATCTCCGGTGCTTGACGACGCCGGCGGGGACGCTGACGCCGTGGTGCCCGCCGTCGCCGAGGTGCCCGGAGGGCTCTACCGCGACTTCACGTGGGTGTTCATCGCCCGGTTCCTGGTGACCACGGGCAACTCGGTCGCGTTGTTCTACCTGTTCTATTACCTGCGCGATCACATCGGCCACCCCGATCCGGATGCCGGCGTACTCGTCCTCACCGGCGCGTATGCCCTGTGCGTCATCGTCACCGCGATCCTGTCGGGCAAAGTGTCCGACAAGATGGGCAAGCGCCGGGTGTTCGTGGCGTTGTCGTCGATGGGCGTCGCCGGGGCCTGCGCGATCATGGCGTTCGCCGGGAGCTTCGCCATGGTCGTCGGCGCGGCGGTGCTGTTGGGTCTGTCGTGGGGCGTGTTCATGGCCGTCGATCAGGCCCTGATCAACCAGGTGCTGCCCAAGGCCGATGAGCGCGGGCGTGACGTGGGCGTCATGAACCTCGCCGTCGCCGGCCCGAACATGGCCGCCCCGGTGCTCGCCGCCTTCGCGTTGGCGAACCTCGGCGGGTACCCCGGCCTGTACGTTTTCGCGGGCGCGCTCACCGCCGTCGGTGCGGTGCTGGTGTACCGGGTGCGGTCCGTGCCCTGATCTCCGTGCGTTGAACAGCGTGCGGCCGGTGCCTTAATCTTCGTGCCTTGAACGGCGTGCGGTCGGCGTTACGGTTTGATACCGTTCGTTGCAGTCGATGAAAGGTGTTTATCCCCGTGCGCCCCACGAAGAAGTTGTCCCCCGCCGCATTCGGCGCAGCGTCCCCCGCCGTCTCCTCTGTGGAGACCGGTGCCGAGGCCCGGTCCGCGAGCCGAGTCTCAGCGGCCCCGTCGTCCCGGACGTCCTTCGTCCGCAGGGCGTTGGCCCCGGTCACGGCGCTCGCGCTGGCGGGCACGTTGCTGTCGGTGCCGCAGGCGTCGGCCGGCGGCTCCGCCGGTCCGGCCGATCTCGGCGGGTTGGACTGGGGCGCGTGCCCGACCGCGGCGATGACCGCGCCGGGCACCGTGTGCGCGGACATCGACGTGCCACGTGATTATTCCGACCCGGAGGGCGCGACGATTTCCCTCACTGTCAGCCGGGTTCCGGCGACGGGGGAGCGCCGTGGCGTCATCGCAGGCAATCCGGGCGGCCCCGGCGGCGACGCGTTGGGAATGTTCTCCGACGAGGCCGTGAGGATGCCGACCGCCGTCCGGGAGCACTTCGACCTCATCGCCGTCGAGCCGCGCGGCCTGGCCTGGGGCACCCCGCTGAACTGCAACGTGGCGGACATCCCGATGACGGGTCTGCTCTCCGGGCAGGTCGGCGCGATGTACGCCTCCTGCGAAGCCAATGAACCGGGATACGCGGCGACCATCACCACGGAGAACACCGCTCGCGATCTCAACCATGTCCGCGACGTGCTCGGCCAGGACGTCATGCACCTCTACGGCCTGTCCTACGGCACGGATCTGATGAGCACGTACGCGACCCTGTTCCCGGACAAGACGGGCCGGATGGTGCTGGATTCCTCGGTCGATCCTGCCGACCGTTACTTTCGGCTCGGAGACTCGCGCGAGCCGTGGCGCCGCGAGGCTCTCAACGCGATGTTCCAGTGGATCGCCGACCGTGACGACGAGTACGGCCTGGGCACCACCGCCCTGCAGGTGTACGCGCGCTGGTCGCAGCGCATCAACGAGGAGGTTGGCGCGCCGGGTCAGGTCTACCCGCCGCCGACGCAGGTGGGCGACGTGCCCGCCGCCTTCGCCGACGACCCGGAGGCGTTCATGCAGCTGGCCGACGGCGTTCTGCCCGTCGCGTGGCGCAGCCATTCCTTCGCGGCGAACCTGATGCGCCCCGGCGCCGGCAATCAGTCGGTGCTGCTGCAGCAGACCTTCGCGGCGACGTACTCGGAGAGCATGTGGCCCGACATCGCCGACGCCGTGGTCACCGGCGAGGTGGAGACCCCCGAACTACCCGAGGGCGTGACCCCGGAAGACATGATGGCGCAGACCGAGGCGATGGGAACCATCGAGCGGGCGATCATCTGCAACGACAACGTCACCGCCGCCGACCCGTCCCGCATTCCCCGCACGTACCTCGACCAGTTCACCGGCGGCGACATCTTCCGCCTCAACGCCGATGCGCTGTCGTCGGGGCAGCTATGCCTCGGCTGGCCGGGGCAGGGCGCTGCCGTGGAACTCAGCGGCGACGCCCTCGAGTCGAAGCCGCTGCTGCTCCACTACGACCGCGATGCGGCGGTGACCGGCACGGGCGGCCGCGCGATGCAGGCGGTCATGGGCGGCGAGCTCATCGAGCTGCCGGGCCACGGCCACGGCGTGCTCGTCGCCCACAACGACGCCGACGAGATCGCCAACGTCGTCGCCGCCCACTACTTGGGCTGACCGGTCATGCCGGGCTGACCGGTCCGAGATTGGGCCGGCTACTTGCCCTTCGCCTCGTGGCCTTTCTGCCACTCGCGCACGTCGTCGGAGTTCCGCGGGTTCAGCCCGTGGAGCTTCGCCGCCGGCACCGGCGCTTTGCCACGGCCCGCATAGCTGGTGAACGTGCCGCGCGCGGTACCGGTGAACTCCGCGCATTCGGCGACGGTCCACAGCTCGACGCCGGTGTCCTTGTCGATGATGCGAGGATTCATGCCGCCGGGACTAGTTGTGCGTGACGACGGCAAAAGACCCGACATGACAGTGCCACCGACTTGTTACCGACGCTGTATGAAACCGTGACGCGCGCACGCGGTCGTGACATGCCTGTGACGGATTTCGGGACGGATCCCGTCAAAAAGAAGAACACCCTCCGACGCTGGCCGGAGGGTGCTTTCACATGGAGGGGATGACGGGAATCGAACCCGCGTCTTCAGCTTGGAAGGCTGAGGTATTAGCCACTATACGACATCCCCATAGACAGAAATCCGGTTTAGATGCGCACTCGCCTCAACCAGACCGTGTCTTGGTACAAGGCATATTAACTCGTTAAAGCGCACATACAAAAATCGATGCCAGGTTTTTCTCGAAGGATTTAAAGAAAAGTGGCTGTGGCCGGGAAAAACAGAAAATGAAACTAAAGCAATATGGGGTATATGAAACAGGCGTATAGCCGTTGATTACACTGTCACACGACTCAACAAAGGGGCAGTCGTTTTAGGCGGCTTCTTTGGGGAGTCGGCCGACGAATGGAGTGTTTGCAGTAAACGAGGCCGCCAAAAGCAGTGCCGAGGTGATGCAAACGCCCTGTGATATGCATGGTTTTCATGAAACCGGTAGTAGTTGGCAGGTTGGCTCTCGATGGCGTCGTAAAGCGTTTTCAGACAGAGCATTAGCCTGGTTGAACGCGTGGTTTTGTGATTTCGTTAATCGTCAGGTAAATCTATACGGGTCCGTTGTGGAAACGCGATTTCGCGACTATGAGGGCCCCGGTGCAGATGCTCCAAAGGGGTTTCTGCTAGGTTTCGAATGACGCATACGGGGTATGGCGCAGCTTGGTAGCGCGTCCGCTTTGGGAGCGGAAGGCCGTGGGTTCAAATCCCGCTACCCCGACCAGTATCACGGGCACTCCCGTGGTCTATGAATTAATCATCGAGTTGCAGGAGAGTGCACCAGTGAAGTCTTCCGTTGAGAAGCTCAATGAGACCCGAGTGAAGATTACCGTCGAGGTCCCGTTTGACGAGCTGAAGCCAGAGTTCGACAATGCCTACAAGGCACTGGCTCAGCAGGTCCAGATTCCGGGCTTCCGTAAGGGCAAGGCACCGGCAAAGCTGATTGAGGCCCGCTTCGGCCGCGGCCCAATCCTGGAGCAGGTGCTCAACGACATGGTTCCGTCCCGCTACGACGAGGTCGTTCGCGAGGAGGAGCTGAAGGTTATCGGTCAGCCTGAGGTTGACATCACCAAGCTGGAAGACGGCGAGCTCGTCGAGTTCACCGCTGAGGTCGACGTCCGTCCGGAGATTGGGCTGCCGAAGTTCGAGGACATCGCAGTTGAGGTTGACCCGCTGGTCGCCGACGAGGAAGCTGTTGAGGCTGAGCTGCAGAACCTGCTCGCTCGCTTCGGCACCCTGACCGGCGTTGAGCGCGCAGTTGAGAAGGATGACTTCGTCTCCATCGACCTGTCCGCCACTATCGACGGTGAAGAGCTGGAAGAGGCTTCCACCGAGGGACTGTCCTACCAGGTTGGCTCCGACGATCTGATTGACGGCCTGGATGAGGCTGTTGTTGGCCTGTCCCAGGGCGAGTCCAAGGAATTCACCACCAAGCTGGTTGCTGGCGAGCACGAGGGCGAGGACGCTCAGGTCACCGTTACCGTTCAGTCCGTCAAGGTCCGCGAGCTGCCGGAAGCTGACGACGACTTCGCTCAGATGGCTTCCGAGTTCGACACCATCGAGGAGCTGAAGGAAGACCTGGCACGCCAGGTCGAGAACACCAAGAAGGGCGAACAGGCTCAGCAGGTCCGCGACAAGGTCCTGGCTGCCGCAATGGAGCAGACCACAATCGCTCTTCCGGAGGGTGTTGTCAAGGAGCAGGTCGAGGGCCAGCTGCAGCAGCTGCTGGGTCAGTTCGGCGGCGACGAGAAGGTTCTGAACTCCATGCTGGAGGCCCAGGGCACCACTCGTGAGCAGTTCGACGAGGACTCCAAGAAGTCCGCTGAGGAAGCTGTTCGCACCCAGCTGTTCCTGGATGCACTGGCTGAGGAGATCCAGCCGGACGTTTCCCAGCAGGAGCTCACCGACCACATCCTGTTCACTGCTCAGTCCTACGGCATGGACCCGAACCAGTTCATCCAGCAGATTCAGCAGTCCGGCCAGCTCGGCAACCTGTTTGCAGACGTTCGCCGCGGCAAGGCTCTGGCCACCTCGATCCTGAAGGCTTCCGCCAAGGACACTGAGGGCAACGAAATCGATCTGAACGAGTACTTCGGTGAGGTCGAAGCTGAGGCTGAGAAGGCTGAGTCCGACAAGGCTGAGGACAACTCGGCTGAGTAAGCCCCGCCGTTAGCGCGACGCATTCCTTATGCTGCAACGCTTATAGCGAACAAGGGCCGTTCCTGAAACAAAGGGACGGCCCTTTTCGTTACCCTCTAGTGAACGACAAACTCGCACACGTACGAAGAAGGAGTACACAGATGAGCGATAACGCCCAGATGTCGACGAACACGGTTTTCGACAAGCTGCTCAAGGAGCGCATTATTTGGCTGGGTGAGCAGGTCGACGACGAGATTGCCAACAAGCTCTGCGGTCAGATGCTGCTCCTGGCAGCTGAGGACCCGGAGGCGGATATCTCGCTGTACATTAACTCCCCGGGTGGCTCCGTCACCGCCGGCATGGCCATTTACGACACCATGCAGTTTGTTCCGTGCGACGTGGCTACCTACGGCATGGGCTTGGCAGCTTCCATGGGTCAGTTCCTGCTCGCCGCAGGTGCTAAGGGCAAGCGTTACGCACTGCCGCACGCCCGCATTATGATGCACCAACCATCTGCAGGTATTGGCGGTACCGCATCCGACATCACCATTCAGGCTGAGCAGTTCGCTGCCACCAAGAAGGAGATGGCTCGTCTGATTGCGCAGCACACCGGTCAGCCGGTCGAGCGCATTGAGGAAGACTCGGACCGCGACCGCTGGTTTACCGCAGCTGAGGCTAAGGAATACGGCCTGGTTGACCACGTCGTGACCGCTCTCAAGGACACCGCACGCTAAAAGCGGACAGTAGCGAATAATTAGAGGCGATTTAATCAACATGGAGATGAACAATATGCAGATGCCGCAGTCGCGCTACGTGCTTCCTTCTTTCGTGGAGCACTCCAGCTTTGGTGCTAAGGAATCCAACCCATACAACAAGCTCTTCGAAGAGCGCATTATCTTCCTCGGCTCCCAGGTCGACGATACTGCCGCTAACGACATCATGGCGCAGCTGCTGGTGCTCGAGGGGCTGGACCCGGATCGTGACATCACGATGTACATCAACTCCCCAGGCGGCTCCTTCACCTCGCTGATGGCCATCTACGACACGATGCAGTACGTGCGTCCCGACGTGCAGACCGTGTGCCTGGGCCAGGCTGCCTCCGCGGCAGCCGTGCTGCTCGCTGCGGGTGCACCGGGTAAGCGTGCAGCTCTGCCGAATGCGCGCGTTCTCATTCATCAGCCGGCTACCCAGGGAATCCAGGGCCAGGTTTCCGACCTGGAGATTCAGGCGAACGAAATCGAGCGCATGCGCAAGCTGATGGAGGAGACGTTGGCTCGCCACTCCGGTCGCACTGCAGAGCAGATCCGCAAGGACACCGACCGTGACAAGATCCTGACCGCTGAAGAGGCCGTCGAGTACGGCATCATCGACCAGGTCTTCGAGTACCGCAAGCACAACGCCTAAATGGGGACATGGTCTCTTTGGAGTGCTGCGCACTGGCCGTCGTAAAGCACCGGGCGAGATCGCGTGAAATTCGCCTCGCCCCTGGCGTGGAAGCCGGTATTTGCGCACACTCACGGTAGGCTGGTCTGAAGCAGTTATTGGCAACGAAGCGGAAAGGCGGCGGCGGGAGCCTCATGGCGCGTATGCAAGAAAGTGCGGATTTGCTGAAGTGCTCTTTCTGTGGAAAGAGTCAGAAGCAGGTCAAGAAGCTGATTGCCGGACCTGGTGTGTACATCTGTAATGAGTGCATCGAGCTCTGCAACGAGATTATTGAAGAGGAGCTCAACACCGGCGGCGAGGCAACTGGCAACGACGACCGCCTGCCGCGGCCGATGGAAATTCGAGACTTCCTCGATGAGTACGTCATCGGCCAGGACATGGCTAAGCGCACCCTAGCGGTAGCGGTCTACAACCACTACAAGCGCCTTCGTGCTGCGGAGACCAAGTCGGACAACGACGTCGAGCTGCAGAAGTCGAACATTCTCTTGCTGGGGCCGACAGGCTGTGGCAAGACGTACCTCGCGCAGACGCTGGCTCGCAAGCTGGATGTGCCGTTCGCGATTGCTGACGCCACCAGCCTGACCGAGGCCGGCTATGTCGGTGAGGATGTGGAGAACATCCTGCTGAAGTTGCTGCAGGCGACTGATTTCGACGTCGAGAAGGCGCAGCGCGGCATCATTTACGTCGATGAGATTGACAAGATCTCGCGTAAGTCTGAAAACACCTCTATCACTCGCGATGTCTCCGGTGAAGGTGTGCAGCAGGCGCTGCTGAAGATTCTCGAGGGAACCGTAGCCGCCGTGCCCCCGCAGGGTGGGCGCAAGCTGCCAAACCAGGAGTTCATTCAGTTCGACACCTCCAATGTCCTGTTCATCGTCGCCGGTGCGTTTGCCGGTCTGGAGAAGGTCGTGCAGGAGCGTGTCGGTAAGAAGGGGCTGGGCTTCGGCGCAGATGTCACCTCGGCTAACGACGCGGATATGAAGGATCCATTCCGCGACGTGCTGCCGGAGGACCTCGTTCGATTCGGCCTGATCCCTGAGTTCATTGGTCGCCTGCCCGTCATCGCATCGGTCACCAACCTCGATGAGGACGCGCTGGTTCGCGTACTCACCGAGCCCAAGAACTCCCTGGTCCGCCAATACCAGCACCTGTTCGACATGGATGGTGTGCGCCTCACCATCGACGACGAGGCACTGCGCGCCATTGCTGCCAAGGCGATTAGCCGCAATACCGGCGCCCGTGGTCTGCGCGGCATCATGGAAGAAATCTTGGTTCCCGTGATGTTCGACGTACCAGAGCGTGACGACGTTGCGGAGGTCATTGTCCACAAGGAATGCATCACGGACGGTGCAGCGCCAGAACTCGTTGAACGCAGCGCGGACAAGAAGACTGCGTAAAGGTAGCTGAAAACCCGGTTAGAGCGCCTGCTCTAACCGGGTTTTGATGTCTGTGTGGAGCCCTAGTCGTCCATGCCGTAGATGTCGCGGTAATCCGGGGCATCATCAGCAGCCAAGTCCTGAGTCTCTGGGTTGGGCTGATCGCCATAGACCTCTGCGCCAAGCGCGGACGAGTTCGCGCCATGGGAGGCCAGCAAGGAAGTGTACGAGCTTCCCGGTTCGTTGCGAGGCGAGGATGTCAACAGGCTGGTCACGGTGTCCTGTGCGAACTCACGCAGCTTGTCCGACAGCACCGTCGACTGCATTTCAATGCCGTAGAGGTTTTCAAAAGTCCGTTGGTGCAGGGTGGGGAAGGTGGCCAGTGAGAGCACGAGAATATAAAGATCAAGTGCGGAAATGTCAGTGCGGAATGCACCGTAATCGCGGCCGAGCAACAAGATGCGGTCAAACTCCAAAACAATTGGGCTCTGACCACCAAGCCCAGTCACGCCTTCTAGCGGCAGGACCGGATGTAGGTTTTCCTGGATGATGAACCGCACGGCGAGCGGGTTCGCCGAGAAGTAGTCATAGATAACACCGACCACATGCTGCAGGGCTTCCACCGGCACATTGGAGTGCGGGCGCAGGTCGTCGTCGTCAGGCCTTACGGTCTCCAGCACATGTGCCCACGTCGCCCTGTAGAGTCCCAACTTGTCACCACAGTGGTAGTGAAGCATGCGCTTGGAGACACCAGAGGCGGCAGCAATGGCATCCAAACGGGCATCTGCATACCCCTTTGCGGTGAATTCTTGAAGTGCTGCCACCAAGACTGCATGGGGGATTGCATCAGAGGAGCCTGGAGACTTCATGAAAATCCTTTGCTTGGACTAGAGAGAGACTAAGGGGTTTTGGCTATCTAACGGGGGTGAAATTGCTCGGTCGCGGACTTCTTTCTAGTGAAATGAGTACATGACCGTAAGTCATGCCTAATGCTATCCGTTTTTCAGAATTGGCCTGAGCCCGTCGCCCCCGTCTGCGCCAATTCTGTAGTCGCATTAGAGTGGGCAGCGAATTGATTCTCTCTCGAGAAAGGCCTGAAGTGAACAAGACTCCCGTAAAGGTTGCAGTTACCGGCGCCGCCGGACAGATCGCTTACTCCCTGCTCTTCCGCATTGCCAGCGGTTCGGTTTTCGGCCCTGAGACCCCGGTTGAGTTGAACCTGCTGGAGATCACTCCGGCGCTGCACGCCACCGAAGGCGTCGCCATGGAGCTGTTTGACTCCGCCTTCCCGCTTCTGACTGGCATCAACATCACCGATGATTCGGCAAAGGCATTCGACGGTGCCAACGCCGCCTTCCTGGTCGGTGCAAAGCCGCGCGGCAAGGGCGAGGAGCGCTCCGCACTGCTGGGTGCCAACGGCAAGATCTTCGGCCCGCAGGGTGCTGCACTGAATGATCACGCAGCAGACGACATCAAGGTTCTGGTTGTCGGCAACCCGGCCAACACCAACACCATGATTGCCGCTTCCCACGCTAAGGACATCCCGGCAGAGCGCTTCACTGCCATGATGCGCCTGGACCACAACCGTTCCCTGTCTCAGCTGTCGGAAAAGATTGGTGTTCCGACCACTGAGATCAAGAACATGATTGTCTGGGGTAACCACTCCGCAGACCAGTTCCCGGACATCACCTACGCCACCATTGCAGGCGAGAAGGTCTCCGACAAGGTGGACGCTGCGTGGGTCGAGCAGGACTTCATTCCGCGTGTCGCGAAGCGTGGCGCAGAAATCATCGAGGTCCGCGGTTCTTCCTCCGCAGCTTCCGCTGCAGCTGCCGCAGTTGACCACATGCGTGACTGGGTCACGGGTACCCCAGAGGGCGAGTGGGTCTCTGTCGCCCTTCCGTCCGATGGCTCCTACGGCATCGACGAGGGCCTGGTCGCTGGTGTTCCGTGCTACGCCAAGGACGGCGAGTGGGTTCGCGTTGAGGGCCTGGATCTCTCCGAGGTTCAGCGCGCTGGCATCGAGCGCAACGTCAAGGCACTGCGCGAAGAGCGCGAGGCTGTTAAGGACCTGCTGGTCTAAGAGCTGTTCAACGGCCGTTTAGAGGCGCTCTCTTGTGATGATTTCACAAGAGAGCGTTTTTATTTTGCGCGGTAATCGCGGTTTGGCTCGGAGCGGGAGAAAGGCTTGAATTAGGCGGTGTATAAGTCGCTGATGGCAGATATGGGTGGGGCGCAAGGGCCGTCGTAAAGCCCCTGGAAAACCAAATCCGGGCAAGGCGCTAAGATGTGACGCGTGACTGAGAACAACGTGGACCTAAACAGAGCAGATAAGTTGCCCAAGTCGTGGAACCCGGCTGACGTGGAGTCGGACCTGTACCAGGGCTGGGTAGACGCTGGCTATTTCGAGGCTGATCCGTCTAGCTCCAAGCCGGCTTACTCTATTGTGCTGCCCCCGCCGAATGTGACGGGTCAGCTGCACATGGGCCACGCACTGGACCACACTTTGATGGATGCGCTGGTGCGCCGTAAGCGCATGCAGGGCTACGAGGTGCTGTGGCTGCCGGGTATGGACCACGCGGGTATCGCAACGCAGACCAAGGTCGAGGCGATGCTGAAGGAGTCCGAAGGTAAGGACCGCTTCGATTACGGCCGCGAGGAATTCGTGGAGAAGGTCTGGGAGTGGAAGCACGATTACGGCGGACGTATCGGCAACCAGATGCGCCAGATTGGTGACTCCCTGGATTGGTCACGTGAGCGCTTCACTCTGGACGAGGGCCTGTCCCGTGCGGTTCAGACGATTTTTAAGGAACTGTTTGACCGCGGCCTGATTTACCGCGCCAAGCGCATGGTCAACTGGTCGCCAGTGCTGCAGACTGCAATCTCGGATATTGAGGTCAAGTACGAGGACGCTGAAGGCGAGCTCGTGTCTTTCCGCTACGGCGATGGGGAGGACTCCATTGTTGTGGCGACGACTCGTGTGGAGACGATGCTGGGTGACGTGGCAATTGCCGTGCACCCGGAGGATGAGCGCTACACGCACCTGGTGGGCAAGGTTCTGGACCACCCGTTCCGCGAGGACCTGAAGATTCAGGTCATCGCCGATGACTACGTGGACCGCGAGTTCGGTACCGGCGCGGTGAAGATCACGCCGGCGCACGATCCGAATGACTTCGCTATGGGCCAGCGCCACGACCTGGATATGCCGGAGGTCATCGACACCACTGGCCGTATCTTCAACACTGGCACGCGTTTCGACGGCATGGATCGTGCAGAGGCCCGTACTGCGCTGACGGAGGCGCTGCGTGAGCAGGGACGCATTGTCAAGGAGATTCGCCCGTATGTTCACTCGGTTGGTCACTCGGAGCGCTCGGGTGAGCCGATTGAGCCGCTGCTGAGCCTGCAGTGGTTCGTTAAGGTCGATGAGCTGGCCAAGATGTCCGGCGATGCTGTTCGCGAGGGCGACACGGTTATTCACCCAGCTTCGCAGGAGCCGCGCTGGTTCGATTGGGTCGATGACATGCACGACTGGTGTATTTCCCGCCAGCTGTGGTGGGGCCACCGCATCCCGATTTGGTACGGCCCGAATGGCGAGGTCGTCTGTGTCGGCCCGGATGATGAGGTTCCGACGGGCGAGGGCTGGACGCAGGATCCGGACGTGCTGGATACCTGGTTCTCGTCTGCGCTGTGGCCGTTTTCCACGATGGGTTGGCCGGAAGCCACCCCAGAGCTGGAGAAGTTCTACCCGACATCCGTACTGGTTACCGGCTATGACATTCTGTTCTTCTGGGTCGCGCGCATGATGATGTTCTCGACCTTTGCTGCCACCCTGGCTGATTCACCGCTGGGTAAGGGGCGCGACGGTCGTCCGCAGGTGCCGTTTAAGGATGTCTTCCTGCACGGTCTGGTCCGCGATGAGCAGGGTCGCAAGATGTCGAAGTCCCTCGGCAATGGCATTGACCCGCTGGACTGGGTCCGTGACTACGGTGCGGACGCACTTCGCTTCACGCTGGCGCGTGGCGCTAACCCAGGCTCTGACCTGCCGGTCGGTAATGACGCCGCTCAGAGCTCCCGTAACTTCGCCACCAAGCTGTTCAACGCCACCCGCTTTGCGCTGATGAACGGGGCCCACGTGGGCGAGCTGCCGGACCGCGACCAGCTCACCGACACCGACCGCTGGATCCTGGACCGCCTGGAACAGGTCCGCGCCGAGGTTGACTCTGCGCTGGATAAGTACGAGTTCTCCAAGGCCAACGAGGCCCTCTACCACTTCGCATGGGACGAGGTCTGTGACTGGTACCTGGAGATGACCAAGGTTGACTTCCCGCGCCTGAACGACGGCGAGACCATGACCGAGGAGCAGGCCGCCCGCGCCGCCTCCACTCGTCTGGTTCTCGGCCGCGTGCTGGATACGCTGCTGCGTCTGCTGCACCCGTCCATGCCGTTCGTCACGGAGACGCTGTGGAAGGCGCTTACCGACGGCGCGGAGGGCTTCGAGGATTCTCTGGTTATTTCCGCCTGGCCGGATGCAACCATGACCACCGACAGCGCTGCTGTCGACGAGGTTGCCGCACGTCGTATTGCCGATGCCCAGAAGTTGGTCACCGAGCTGCGTCGTTTCCGCAATGACCAGGGTGTGAAGCCGTCGCAGCGCGTGCCGGCACGCATGAACCTGGCGGATGCTGATCTGACTGCTCAGGAAGAGATGATTCGTTCGCTGGCTCGTGCTGAGGCGCCGGAGGATGGATTCACCGCTACCGCTTCCATTGAGGTGCGCCTGTCTCAGGCCACTGTCCTGATCGAGCTGGATACCTCCGGCACCGTCGACGTGGCCGCTGAACGCAAGCGCCTGGAAAAGGACCTGGCCAAGGCAGAGAAGGAACTGGCCGGCACCGAGAAGAAGCTCGGCAACGAGGCCTTCCTGTCCAAGGCTCCGGAGCAGGTCGTGGAGAAGATTAAGACTCGCCACCAGTTCGCACTGGAGGAGATTGACCGTATTAAGGCTCGTTTGGAGGGACTTCCGCAGGCATGACCGATCCACGGGATGCTGAACCACGTGATGAGGCCGCAGGCGAGATTCGTTTGAATCTTGGCGGCGGCGACGATTCGGTGACGCAGGAAGAGTCTGCGATGCGAGAAGAGTCCACCGCAGCGCGTGAGTTCGAATTCGATCCGGCTGACTCTCAGATCGTCGAGGACCTCGAACCTCGTGAAATCGCCGGTGTGATGGCTGATGGCCGCATGCCCGATGACATGCGCCTCGGTGAGGTCTCCGTGTCCGAGGAAGGCCTGAGCCTGCCGGTGGATGTGGATCGCCCAGTCAATGAGCCGGCTCCGCTGGAGGCCACCGCCGAGGAGCTGCGCGAGCTCGCAGAGGTGGAAGCCGAGCTGGATCAGCGCTGGCCGGAGACCAAGATTGACCCGTCGCTCGAGCGAATCGAGATGCTGATGGACATCCTTGGCCATCCTGAGCGTGCCACTCCGGTCATTCACGTTGCCGGCACGAATGGCAAGACTTCCACTGTGCGCATGATTGAGTCGCTGGTGCGCGCTCTCGGTCGTCGCACCGGCCGCACCACCAGTCCGCATCTGCAGCTGGTTACCGAGCGCATCGCCATCGATGGCCAGCCCATTCATCCACGCGATTACGTGCGCATCTGGCGCGAGATTCAGCCCTACGTGGAAATGGTTGACGCCAAGTCCGCCGAAAAGGGCGGCCCGCAGATGAGTAAGTTCGAGGTCCTCACGGCCATGGCCTACGCTGCCTTCACCGACGCTCCTGTCGATGTCGCCGTGGTGGAAGTCGGCATGGGTGGCACATGGGATGCGACCAACGTGGTGGAGGCCGACGTGGCAGTCATCTGCCCAATCGGTCTCGATCACACGGAGTACCTCGGCGATACCCTGGCTGAAATCGCTTCTGAGAAGGCCGGCATCATCAAGTCGCGGTGGAACAAGGACGACTTGCTCACGCCACCGGACAATGTCGCCATTGTCGGCGAGCAAGAGCCGGAAGCAATGGACGTCGTTTTGCGACGTGCCGTGGAAATGGACGCCTCCGTCGCCCGCGCTGGAGTTGAGTACGGCGTCGTCAGTCATCAGCTGGCGGTCGGCGGGCAGAACCTGACGCTCAAGGGCCTGGCCGGCGAGTATGACGACATCCATCTGCCGCTGCACGGTCCGCATCAGGCGCGTAACGCAGCCACAGCACTGGCTGCGGTGGAGGCGTTCTTCGGCGCAGGTCCGGGGCGTCCGCTCAACATTGATGCGGTTCGCGAAGGCTTTGCGACGGTCGCATCGCCCGGCCGCCTGGAGCGCGTGCGTTCGACCCCGACGGTGTTTATCGATGCCGCCCACAATCCTCACGGTGCCCGTGCGCTACGCACGGCGCTCTCCGCTGAGTTCGACTTCCGCCGTGTCATTGGTGTGCTGTCGGTGTTGGGGGAGAAGGACGCTCGTGGGCTGCTGGTGGAGCTGGAGCCGTACTTCGAAGAAGTGGTAATCACCCAGAACACCTCGCCGCGTGCGCTGCACTACGACGACCTGGCTGACCTTGCGGAGGAGATTTTCGGCGAGGAGCGCGTGCATCGCGTGCCAACTCTGCCGTCCGCCGTTGAGCTAGCTGTCGCGCTGGCTGAGGAAACCGACACCGGTGACGGTATTGTCTCTGGTTCCGGTGTGATTGTCACTGGATCTGTTGTTACCGCGGGCGAGGCCCGGACACTATTTGGAAAGGACCCGCAATGAGCGAATCTCAGGCGAGCCAGCCACAGGGCAATGGCGCGGAGGATTACACCGCTGCCGACCGCGAGGCCCTGCGCGCCTACCGCGAGGGGCGTGACCTGAGTGAGGGTGGCAAGTATGGTCCGCTCGGTGCGGGACACGATCCGGCTAAGGACCCGCTGAAGGGTCTGCGCGGTGTTATGTCCGGCACGCTGATTATGCAGGCTATTTCGGTGCTGCTTGGTCTGACTGTGGTCACGCGCATTCCCGACGGCCAGATTAACCAGACCTTCTCGGTTACGTACATCACCATCCTGGGCTTGGCTCTGATTGCGATGGCCTTCCTGCAGAAGCAGCCTTGGGCACTGAAGGCGAACATTGTGCTGCAGGTCTTTGGTGTGCTGGCTATCTTCACGCACGTGTCTATGGGCGTGGTGGGTATTTTCTTCGCCCTGGTGTGGGCCTACATTCTGCATCTGCGGAAGAACCTCCTCCAGCGTATGGAGCGCGGTCTGTTGACCACCCAGCACTCGTAAGTCTCCCGCGCTCGTAGTCGCGACTTTCACCCCGCTGCACCACCACTCCGGTGCAGCGGGGTTTGTCATAGTATGATGCTCACCATGACTGAACGTACTCTTATTCTGATCAAGCCGGACGGCGTTTCCCGCGGTCTGGTCGGCGAAGTTATCTCCCGCATCGAGCGCAAGGGCCTGAAGCTGGTCGCGCTTGACCTCCGTGTTGCTGACGAGGCAACTGCGAAGGAGCACTACGCAGAGCACGTCGATAAGCCGTTCTTTGGTGAGCTGGTTGATTTCATCACCTCTGCACCGCTGGTCGCTGGTGTTATCGAGGGCCCGAACGCAATCGCTGCGTGGCGTCAGCTCGCTGGCGGCACCAACCCGGTTGAGGCCGCAACTCCGGGCTCCATCCGCGGTGACTTCGCACTTGAGGTTGCTAACAACGTTGTTCACGGTTCCGATTCTCCGGAGTCCGCTGAGCGCGAGATTGGTATTTGGTTCCCGAACCTCTAAACGTTGACGGTTCAGCATTGACCCGTGAGCGTTGAACTGGCGCCGAACTGAGCAAGCAATTGTTTGCCGGTTCGGCGCTTTTTGCTTGTCGACGACCGTGGGGGGTTAAGTGACAAAAAGTGTGTCTGATTTTCA
>NZ_KV821829.1:0-113604 GCF_001815745.1 Corynebacterium sp. HMSC064E07
TGGCATGCGGACACACTTTTCTTTACTTAACCCGGGTTTGGGGTGGGGCTTGGGTTGAAGCAGAGGCAGATGCTGAGCTGAGGTTGTTGGCTTGTCCTTTAACTCTCCTTTAACCCTGTCCGGCACTTATGGCCAGGTTTCGGGGACTTGTCGATGGATTCTCCTGACTTATCGATGGTTTTTCGGCACTTATGCGCACGCTGTGGGCCAGGCTCTCTCACTTGTCGATGCGCTATTCACTTGTGGACACGCTGTAGCGCATCGATAGGTGAATAGCGTGGCCATAAGTCGTCGGATGCGTCGGCCAGCTAGCATTGCAACGGCTCACGAGAAGAAATGTAGAAATCTCACAACTCATTTTGTATTGAAAGTAGAAGAAAACTTGAATAGTTTTGAGATGTGCATGAGGGCAGTCGGCCCCCATCTGGGGCATTGATATAGCGGTGTTCAGTCATGAGCTTGGCTTACGGCCATATTTTAACGACCATTTGGTACCTGTTCATATCGTGAAAAGGCAACTCAAGAATGTGTAAGAAGTATTAAGAGAGAGCCCGTTTGGTGAGTAATCTTCTTCCGAGGAAAACCTGCCAATTCATAGTCGGAAGGCAAACATGAAAATTGTATTTAGAGCAATGCTGGGTGCCGCAATTATTTTTGAAGGAGTTCTTTTCCTTCTTATGAATGTGGTATCTGGTTTGCCGGGTTGGGTATTCCTGTTACCACTTGCCGTGGTGGTTGCGGCTTTTCTCTTACTGTTTGGAGGTATGTGGCAAGACTATCTCAGAAATGGCAGGTCATGGGCTTCTTCGCTGTCCGAGACGTCAAAGAAATTTGGCGTACCTCGAAAAATACTAGCGTTACTCGTTTCGGAAGTTGGTTCGCTGCTAGCTGCTTTCACCTTTTTTAAGCCTCAGAGAAATGTCGACAGTGAAGTCAGATCCTTCACAGCATATAGAAACCTTCGAACTGTTGTTTTTATGATACTGGCGCTGAGCGTTGCAGAAATAAGCATAGTGCATTTTGCTATTTCTAATGCGTTTTGGCGATATTTATTGCTGGTAATTAGTGTTTATGCCGTAGTTCTTTTATCTGGATTTTACGTAACTGTTCGGGATCATCCACATCTAATGACACCGCAAGGACTCGTACTGCGAAATGGGCGAAGGCTTATTTGCGAAATTCCGTGGTCACACTTACGTCATGCGAGCTCCGTAACGGCAGGTGAAGGAGGGGACGTAGCAATTGACGAGCACGGCAATCTCAGGGTGCCTGTTTTGAGCGAAGTGAACGTCAAGTTAGAAGTCGATTCGCAGGTCGTGGCAGAAGATCTTTACAAGGGACCAATGATGGTTTCCTCGATTGAGATTTACTGCGACGACAAAGACACATTCCTGCGTGATCTCGCTGAGGAAAGGAATGCTCATTAAGTGCTTGGCAGCTTCCAGGGCTGGTAATCAACCCCGACCTACCGCCAGAACTTGGTCATCCCGCGCTTGTCCTCGATGTTGAACTCAATCATTTTGGCCAGCAGGTCCAGCGGCATGGACTCGGCCTTGCCATCCTTTGGCCAGGGGAAGCGGACCATCATTTTTCCGTAGGAGAGGCCGCGGTCATCGAACTCGTCGGAGAACTTTTCAATACCTGCGCGGGTCGAAGATGGACGGCCTTTATTGATGAGGATGCCCTGGCGGATTTAGCGATGTAGTTAGGGGCTAGCGCTTAGCGTACTTCTCCAGGTGAGCTGCGAAGCGAGCGGCGAAATGTTCAATTGTCTCGACCTCAGGAAGAAAAGTAATCCGGACATATGTCCCGCCTTTCACATTGAAAGCGCTGCCTTGGACGATGTGAATGTGTTCTGCTTCCAGAAACGAGAGAACGAAGTCCTCATCCTTATCAATTTCGTAAATATTGCCGTCTAGTCGAATGAAAATGTACAGCGCCCCTTGCGGCTCGATGAACGAGATTCCGGGAATCTTGCTGAGTGCTGTAGTGGCAGCAACTTTTTGTTCGAAGAGGCGGCCACCGGGTCGTACTAAATTGTCGATGCTGTGTTCTTTGCCCAGCACGGCAGCAATCGCGTGCTGGGCTGGAATTGAGGCGCACATCCGCATTGAGGCCAGTAGTCGAATTCCTTTAAACAGGGTGTCCTGTTCGCGAAATCCAGTTGCAGTCACCCATCCAGCTCTCAATCCGGCCAAGCGATGCGTCTTGGAAAGGCCGGAGAACGTTAAGCAGGGGACATCCTGCGCTAGGCAAGCTGTTGGAGTGAACGAGGCTCCAGGGTACACAATGCGGTCGTAGATTTCGTCGGAAAGCAGCACTAGATTGTGCTCACGTGCGAGCTGGGCAATCTGGGAGAGAGTCTCCGGTGAGTAGATGGCGCCTGTGGGATTGTTTGGATTGATGATGACAATCGCCCGAGTTTTGGCTGTGATGGACTCGCGTATGGCATCGACGTCTGGCTGCCAATTATTTTCTTCTAGGCAGGAATAGTGCACGGGGACTCCGCCGGCGAGGGTGGTGGATGCGGTCCAGAGTGGATAGTCGGGTGAGGGGATGAGGATCTCATCACCGTCGTTGATGAGAGCTTGTAGACATAGGTTTACCAGCTCCGAGACACCATTTCCGACAAGAACGTGATTGCTATCGAGGGCGGGGAAGTCCTCATTCTGCGAGTAGTAGTCCACGACAGTCTGACGGGTGTCGCTCAGGCCGAGGGAATTTGAGTATCCAGAAGTTTCCTCGAGGCCACGGTGCGTAGCGGAAAGTACCTCTGCAGATGGCCGGAAGCCGAATGGGGCAGGATTTCCGACATTGAGGGGAATGACCTTTACGCCCTGGCGCTGTAGCTCGTCGGCCTTGTCCTGAATTGGTCCGCGCAGGTCATAGAGAACATTGTCGAGGTGATGCGAAAAATGGATTGGGCAGGATAGCACTGCGCGCTTCGATACGATAGCGCTACTATGTATATTCATGGTTAACAGTAGCACGTCTATGTTGGTCGGCGAGCTGGAAACGTGGATTGCGCAACACAAAGCCGGAGAAAAGCTGCCATCCAGCCGTGAAATCACACGGTCGTATTCGGTTAGCCCGGTGACAGTGCGAAACGCTATCCACGAACTGGCTACCCGCGGACTGGTAGAAGTGCGAGTCGGCGTGGGGGTATTCGTCAGGCATCGCCAACAACTCCCACGGGCGGACTTTAGCTGGCAAGTCGGAGCGCTGGGACCTCAGCCCAATACCGGAAGGGTTCTGGCCGCCACCCAGAGAGCTTCCACTGATGAGGCAATCAGTCTGCATTCCGGTTATCCGGATGAATCTCTGCTGCCAACGAACTTGGTACGAAGAGCGCTTACCAGAGTCAGTAAATCGTACGATGCCTATCGACGAGCACCGGTGCGGGGGATGGCAGAACTGCGGCAGTGGTTTGCTTCGCAACTGGTACGGGCAAATGAGCGCGATGTGGTTATTGTTCCGGGCACACAGAGCGGGCTCGGTGCCATTTTTCGTGCCATTTCACCGAAGGAACTCATCATTGAGTCGCCTTCATATTGGGGTGCAATCCTGGCTGCTCGGCAGGCTGGGATTTCTCTACTACCAGTGGAAAGTGATGATGAGGGGCCAATCCCCGAGAGTTTGGAGAGGCTGCTACGAACGAGTTCTGCACGAGCTTTTTATGGTCAACCCACGTTCGGTAACCCTCATGGGAAACGGTGGTCGACAGCTCGTCGTAAAACAATTATTGAAATCATAAGAGCGTTCAACGCTTTCCTCATTGAGGACGATTGGGCACATGATTTCGCATTCGACGCACCTGATGTTCCGATAGCGGCGGATGATGCCGAAGGGCATGTCATCTATCTGCGATCGCTGACAAAGGTGATTTCGCCTGCAGTTCGGGTAGGGGCAGTAATTGCCAAGGGGCCAGTTCTTCAGCGGATACTCGCAGAAGTTTCAGCCGAAGCGTTGTACACCAGTGGAATTTTGCAGGCCGTGGCGCTGGACGTCGTCAAGCAAAGTGCGTACGCGACGCACCTCAAAAATATGCAGGTCGCACTGCGACAGCGACGAAATGATTTGCTTGAAGCTTTATCCAGATATGCGCCGTCGGTGGAAACTCCACACGTGCCTCAAGGAGGACTCAACTTGTGGTGCAGGCTTCCCGATGGCACAGACCCCCAAGAGGTTGCCGAACGTTGCGAAGGACGGGGACTGATAGTTGCGCCAGGACGGGACTGGTTTCCCTCCGAGGAAATCGGCCCGTATTTACGCCTGAACTTCGCGGGTCCCCATCCCGAGAGATTTGTTGATGCTGCGATGATTCTGGACAGCGTGGTTTCGGGCTAGCCACTAAATTCGACGGAGACATTCCTACCGCCAAAACTTGGTCATCCCGCGCTTGTCCTCGATGTTGAACTCAATCATTTTGGCCAGCAGGTCCAGCGGCATGGACTCGGCCTTGCCATCCTTTGGCCAGGGGAAACGGACCATCATTTTTCCGTAGGAGAGGCCGCGGGCATCGAAGTCGTCGGAGAACTTTTCAATACCAGCGCGTTCCGGGGCAATCGCCATGTGTTTCTTGGCGTAGGAAAAACCGATGATAAAAGTGCCATCGAGCGTGAACATCGGCTGATTCCAGGCAATGCGAACGCCGAGTTCCGGGTACTTTTCATGAACCCATTCCAACACCTCGAGAGCGACAGCGCGCTGCGTGTCATCATCTACCCGCGAGAGGTGATTGGCGAAGAACTCGGCGATGGTTTCATCGGTCATATGCTGAACAGCCATAGCCTGGATTTTACTGTGCCATCAACTAACACCCGAGCCATCAACTAACATAACTCCGAGTGGCTACAGATTTGAATACTCAGTTTGATCCCAAAAAGGCGTGGCCAGCGCTATGGACCGTGTTACTCGGCTTCTTCATGATCCTGGTCGACGCCACCATTGTCACCGTTGGTATCAACACCATCCAGCATGAACTGGGCGGTGAGCTCAACCAGGTCATGTGGGTGACCAGTGGTTATCTGCTGGCCTATGCCGTGCCGTTGCTCATTACTGGCAGGCTCGGTGACCTCTGGGGAGTCAAGCACACCTATGTAGCGGGCCTGGTTATCTTCGTGTTGGCGTCGCTGGCGTGTGGGTTGGCGCCGTCGTTAAGCATGCTGATCATTGCCCGCGTGGTGCAGGGACTGGGGGCCGCGCTGCTGACGCCGCAGACGATGGCGCTGATTACGCAGATGTTTCCGCCGGCGCATCGCGGTGCGGCGATGGGCCTGTGGGGTGCGGCGGCCGGAATTGCCTCGCTGACGGGGCCGCTGGCCGGTGGCGTGTTGATTGAGCTGCTGAGTTGGCGCTGGATTTTCCTCATTAATGTGCCGATTGGGCTGATCGGGCTCGTTTTTGCGTTCCGCTATCTGCCGACCTTTGAGACGCACCGCAACAAGATTGATTATCTCGGTGTTGTACTCAGCGCGATTGGTATGTTCCTGCTGGTCTTCGGCATTCAGGAGGGGGAGAGTGCCGGCTGGTCCGGTTGGATCTGGGCACTGATTGCCGGTGGCGTGGTGGTCCTGGCCCTGTTCACCCTGTGGGAGGCCAAGACCACGGCCGAACCGCTGATGCCGCTGTCCCTTTTTAAGGATCGCAACTTCACCATCTCCTCGCTGGCCATTGCCGTGATGGGCGCGCTGGTGGTCGCGGTTGGTTTCCCGATCATCCTCTTCGCCCAGAATGCCCGCGACCTATCGACCATCCAGGCCTCACTACTGCTCGTGCCGCAGGCGCTCATTTCCGGTGTCATGGCGCCATGGACTGGGCGAATGCTGGACCGGCTGAAGTTCCGCGAGTTCGCGCTGATCGGTTTTGGGTCCTCGCTGGTGGGCATGCTCGGGTTCCACTACCTCATCCACGAGGACCTCTCCGTGCTGTGGCTGCTACTGCCGGGCGCCGCATTCGGTGTGGCAAACGCGTTTATTTGGGGCACGCTGTCGACGGCTGCTACTCGCAACATCGACCCGTCCCTCGCCGGTGCCGCCTCCGGTGTGTACAACACCATCCGCCAGATTGGCAGTGTGCTGGGTAGCGCACTGATTGCCACCGTCATGGCGGCGGCGCTCAGCAGCAACCGTGGCGACTTCACCACCGCCATGAGTGACGCGATGTGGTTGCCGGTGGCACTGTCGGCCGTGGGTGTCGTGGCGGCGCTGGGGCTTAAGAATCCGACGTAAAACGCTCCACCATGTAGTCCGCGATGCCGACCGGATCGGCCAGGAAATCCCTGGTCGCCCGTACCGCGAGGGTGTCTTCGAAGTGGGTGGTGTCGGCGTCGTCAAGCGAAATAATCGTTGCTTCTGGCGTGGCGAGCAGGATGGGGGAATGCGTCGCCATGATGATTTGTGCGCCGGCTTCCGCGAGCGCGCCGAGGCGGCCGAGGAGCTCCAGTTGGCGTAGGACCGACAGTCCCGCCTCGGGTTCGTCAAGGAAAATCAGTGATTCGGGACTGAAGCGGCGTTCGGCCAGCGTCATGATGGATTGGCCGTGGCTCATCTGGGTGAGGTCTGCCATTTCTCTGCCACCTGGTAGCTGCCCAAGCGACTCGTAATAGCGCGCGAGGTTCAGGTGCGCGTCGCCGCGAAAGAAAAACGTATCCGGGGGATTGCGCCTGGTCAGCGCCAGTGGGACCGGGGAGGTGCGCTCTTGCGTCTTGTACCGCGAGCCGCCGTCCGTATCGACACCCATCGCCGACGCTAACGCCTCCAGTACCGTCGACTTTCCCTTGCCGTTTTCGCCGGTCAGGATGGTAATCGGCGTGGTGAAGGTCATGGGGAAGGGCAGCGCGAGCTTTACGACGTACGCCGGGAGCTCGGCATCATCGTGAATACGGGCATGGCGGAGGTAGATCATGGTTGCGGCAGCTGGTCAATCTGTTTGAGCAGTTCATAGCCGTCGGCGCCCTCGATGAACGGGACCTCCTTGTTCTCCAGCTTTTCAATTGGCACCGCCGTGCCGTGAGAGAGCACGTGCTCGCTGGGAGTGAGGTTGCGGATTGCGATGGCCGCGACCTTGTCCGGATGCTCCGCCGCGGCCGTGCCGTAGATGAGCGGGTCGTACTGGCCATCATCGCCGACGAGAATCCAGTTGATTTCGGGGAAGTCAATAAACAGGTCGCGAAGTCGCACCTTCTTGTGTTCCTTGCCCGAGCGGAACAGGCCGGTGGGCGTTGGCCCCCAGTCGGTGAGCAGCAGTGGGCCCTTCGGCAGGTTGTTGCGGTGTAGGAACTTTTTTAGTGTGCTGAAGGTGTTCCACGCTCCGGTGGAGAGATAGATGACGGGAACGTCCGTGTCCTCGTCGGTTTTGCTCGCGTAACGACGGCGAAGTTGCGCATAGAACTCGCTGAAGCCAGCGACGGCCTTGCGCTCGTCTGTCTCCTTGACCCAGGAGTTGTAGGCGGCGATGAGGGCGCGCGGCAGCATAGTGACCAAAACGGTGTCATCAATATCGGAGACGATGCCGTATTTGGTCTCCGGGGAGAGGATGAGGACCTCTGCAGGAGTGTCGTTGATGGTGATTTCGTGCCAGCCGGGTTCCAGGCCGTGATTCCTGATTAGTACCTCGATATAGCCGTTGCTATCCGTGGTGGTTTCCACCGTGCGGTCGCCGGCAGTGATGGTGACGGGAAAGTCCGCGAGTTCGACGGTAAAGAACTGCCAAAATCCGCGTTTTTTGTTTCGTTCTTCGTCTCGTTTTTTGGCCGGATCCTTCAGGAGGACACGGCCGAATACGCGCACGCGCTCTGCATTTCCGTACCCGGTGAAACCGATGATTTCCGGTTCCCAACCAGCGTTTTTGGAACGCTTGGCGGCCAGCGCGTTGATCCTTCTCTCGGTCTTGCGGACGACATCTGCCACGGACATGCTTTCCAGGATACGGGTTGACAGGACGGGGGAGGGTGCGCGTAGGTTGGTCGCCCAAGAGAAAAGTCAACCCTTTAGGAGTGTTCTCTTTTTATGCGTTTTTCCGGTAAGTTCATCGCATCCGCCGCTGTGGCAGCAGGCATGATTGCTGCCCCGACCGCGGCCGCTAACGCTGCATCAGTTAGCGCCTGGGATCAGGTTGCGGCTTGTGAGTCCGGCGGAAATTGGCAGACCAATACCGGTAACGGCTACTACGGCGGACTGCAGTTCTCGCAGCAGACCTGGAGCGGCCACGGCGGTGACCAGTACGCACCGACGGCTGACCAGGCCACTAAGGAGCAGCAGATTGAGATTGGCGAGCGCGTGCTTGCCTCCCAGGGTGCTGGCGCATGGCCGAACTGCGGTGGTCCGCTGGGTTAATCCTCCCCATCATCAAAGACCAGATCTGGCACAGCCGCGAATGACAGCCACCACTTCATGTAGTGGTCATGGCGTGCTTTCGTCTTCTGAGTAGCGCGTTTGTCAAAAGTCTGTCGCCCGAACCCGGCTAATGGTCCGGCCGGGACGGTCGCCGCGGTAATACCGTCGGCAGAGGACCACACCTCTGAGCCGTCCTCATAAGCGGTGATATCCCAGAGCTTGTGGGTTTTCAGGTTGTGGTGCTTCCTGCATAGGCAGTGCAGATTCTGTGTGTCGGTGGGGCCACCGGCTTCGGGGGCTTCCTGGTTGTACGGCGCGATATGGTCAATATCGCACTTATATGCTGGGACTTCGCAGCCGGGGAAGCGACACGTGCCGTCGCGACCGTGGACGCGGGCGACCTGCGCTGGAGTTGGACGGTAACCATTGGTGGCGCTGTCTGCTGAGAGGCGGACATGCGTCACCTTTTGCATCCACTCTTCCGTGACCAGCGCGCCAAGCCAGCCGGCGCCGTCCAGCCAGGCATCATCACTGTGGGGCTCGCGGAAAACATTGAGCACAACTTCCGCATTGGTGCGCTGGTGGATGAGTTCCACAAATGCATCCGCCTGCGTCATTTCCTCATTCGCGCGGAAAACCGTTTCAATCGCGCACATGGCAAAATAGGCGCGGTCCGGCCGCAGTGTGAGAATGATTTGAGAGTAGCTGTCGGGACGTTCCACCAGAGTCACCGATTCCGTATCGGTGATGGTGGGAATTGTGCCGTCGGCACGAGCGCGGTCATCCAAATCCGCAGCAATATCACCAATTTTGGTGGTGAGCGTGCGAGGACCAATCATTGCTTGACGACGCTTCCGTGGCGTAACCAATGCCAGAATCTTCTTCTCTGCATCGGGTATTTGATCAGGCTCGATGCCGACTACGCCATGTGCAATGATGCCGAGTTGCCGCATGGATAATGCGCAGCTTTCCCGGGCATATTCCGCCAACTGTGGCATTTTCTCCAGCAACAGGCCAATGTCACAGATACGCAGTGCCTCACTGCGAGTGATTCCCAACCGAACGCTGATGCGAGCGGCATGGTTTTCAACGTCATCATCACCTGCAGGGCAGCAGGCTTCAATCAACTCAAGTTGGGCGCGGTTGGTAGCCCGCGCGAGTGCTGAGAGCTCATCTTCAGAATTCTCATGAGCCCAATATGGTTCGGGTACTTGTTCGGACTTCATTGGATCCCCCTGGTGCTCCAATGGTTGTCGGTTTTCTTTCGAACTTACTTGCTATCATACGGGCATGTTTCTAGTTTGTAAAGAGAAATGAAAGAGAATTTTGAGGAGTTTTCGAAGGTGGTCGGTGGAGGCGGTAAAGCGCTATCTAGCTGCATATTTGAGGGAGTAGTGTGAGCTGTATGCGAGCTAGCGGACGGAAAACAAAACTAAAACACCCGTTCGAAAACGAAAGCTTGGTAATCCCGCTTTCATAAAAGCGGAGCTGTAGAAAACAGCACAGAAACAGCGCAGACAGCGGGGAGTAAAACCATGATCATCCGGCACGCAACGCGGGACGATGCCGCGGCAATCGCGGAGATCTACAACGAAGCCGTAATCGACACCGTCGCCATCTGGAATGATGACACTGTCAGTGCGGAGGATCGCATCGCATGGATGGAGGCGCACTGTTAAGCGCGACCATCGATGCTGCTCGCGAGGCGGGAAAGCACGTTCTGGTTGCGGCGATTGAAGGCAGCAACGAGGGATCGATTGCGCTGCACAAAAAGTATGGCTTTCAGCGCGTTGGACTGCTGCCGCAGGTGGGGACGAAGAACGGACGCTGGTTGGACATGCTGTTAATGCAGGTCATGCTGACAGACGGGCAGCCGTCCGCTCGGCCGCGCGCTTAGCAAAGGGCCCAACACCCATGATTGTGGCGGCGCCGGGACCAACCCAGTCGCCGTAGCCGACGAACTCGATGAGGTCAGAGTCGATGCTGCGGAAAGGGCCGAGCGCTGGGCGGAAACCGGTGCACCAGATGAGGTGGTCCGCGTGGACGTCGTCAAGCGAAGAAAACATGGGCGTCCAGGTGAGTGCGCCGGAGTCGCGGGCTTTGCGGACGGGCGGTAGGACAACGATGTCGCCGATGCTGTCGGTGGAGCCCTGGCGGTAGCGTTTGAACAGGACGCGGCCGTCGACGTCGTCGGGCATCCAGCGTGGTTCGTGGCGGGTGAACCAGGTGGTGTCGATGTTGGAAAGTACCAGTTCAGAGGCAATTTGTGCGCCGGAGTTTGCCGCGCCGACAACGGCAACGCGGGAGCCTTCGAATGGCTCGGGACCTGGGTAGTTGGCCGAATGCCACTGTTTCGCGGTGGTCGTGCCGGGGTAATACGGGACGAAGGGGCGGTTGCCGGTGGAGGCGATGAGCTGACGGGATTCGAAGTCGCCGGCATCGCTGGTGAGGTGGAAGTTGCCGTCGTGGGAGACGTGCGTAACGGTGACCGGGCGCTGAACGCGCAGTTCGTAGCGCTTTTCGTAGGAGCTGAGGTAGTCAATCACGTGGGAAGCGGGCGGGAAACCGTCATAATTGGGCATCTGGATGCCCGGAAGGTTGGAAAAGTCCGGGGTGGAAAAGAGCGTCAGTGAGGGCCAGACATTGCGCCAGGAGCCGCCGGGAGCGGGCTGATTGTCCAGAATGAGCGGATCAATGCCGCGTTTGTGCAAGTAATAGGCGGTAGCGAGGGCAGCTTGGCCGCCACCGACGATGATGACATCCTCAAGCATGTTTCCAGCTTAACGACGAGTGCCGCACCTCGAGCTGTACTACCGTGGAGCACCATGAGCTCGCTGTTTGATCTTTCGGACAAGCCCATCGACGAACTACCCGGTTACCAGCGCACATTCGCGCCGGGCCGACTCACGGTAGGGCTGAGCCTGCCCATCGAGCAGGATGCCGAAGCCGAGCCCAGGGACGCGCTGAGCAACCAGATTCGGCTGATTCAGAAAGTCGAACGCGCAGGCATCGCGGCGGTGTGGGCACGCGACATCCCGCTGCGCGTGGAAACATTCGGCGACGTCGGCCAGGTCTACGACCCCTGGATGTACCTCAGCTACATTGCCGCACACACCACCGACATCGCGCTCGGCACCGGTGCAGTCGTCGTGCCCTTCCAGCATCCGCTGGTGATGGCCAAGCGCGCTGCCACACTGGACAGGCTTTCCGACGGCCGTTTCCTCTTTGGCGTTGCCACCGGTGACCGACCCGAGGAGTTCCCCGCCTTTAACCAGGACAAAGGCAAGCGCGGTGAGCGTTTCCGCGAGCATATCGAGGTCTATGAAAAAGCCCTCAGCACCAGCTACCGGCCTATCCGGTGGTCCGAGGGCAAGATGGGCGGATCCGATGTGGTGCCCAAGCCGCTGGCACGCCGAGTTCCGCTGTTGGCCACTGGCTCCTGTCAGCAGAGCCTGGAGTGGAAGGCCGCGCATACCGACGGGTGGTTCATGTACCACAAGGGTTTGGAGATGCAGAGGAAAAACATCGTCAACTGGCAGGAGGCGGTGGCCCAGGAGTGCGGCGAGGGCGTGTTCAAGCCCTTCTTGGAATCACTGTGGATTGACCTGCATGAAGATCCCGACGCCCCCGCGCAGGGCGGCCACTTCGGGTACCGCCTTGGCCGCAACAAGCTCATTGAGCTGCTGCAATCGCAGCGACAGCTCGGGATCAACCACGTCAGCATCAACTTTCGTACCTCGAAGCGGGATGCGGAAGAGCAGATTGATGAGCTGATTGAGTATGTGCTGCCGGCGCTCGATGAGCTCCCTACACAGACTCCGTAGCGCCCTGCCACTGATTAATCCCGCGGTCGACAGCCCACTTGTCGATTTCCGCGAGTTCTTCATCGCTAAACGGTGCAGCGTCCAGGGCGCCGAGGCTGTTCTTCAGCTGCTTCACCGAGGATGCACCGATTAGGGCTGAGGTCACTTCGTCACGGCGGAGCACCCACGAGATGGCCATCTGTGCCAGGGACTGGCCTCGTCGTGAAGCAATGGCGTTGAGCTCGCGGATGGCGGTGAGCGTGTCGTCGTTGAGGAACCCCGAGTTCATCTTGTGCGCCCCGAGACGCGAGGACTCCGGCACGCCATCCAAGTAGCGGTCGGTGAGAAGCCCCTGCGCAAGCGCGGAAAAGGCGATGACGCCCATGCCTTCGTCGGCGCAGGTTGCCAGCAGCTCGTCCTCGATCCAGCGGTTGAACATGGAGTAGCTCGGCTGGTGAATGGTCAGCGGTGTGCCCAGCTCACGGGCGATTTTCTGCGCGCGGCGAGTGAGCTCGGGGGAGTAGGAGCTCACGCCGACGTAGAGTGCGCGACCCGACCGGACGAGGAAATCGAGGGCGGCGACGGTTTCCTCGATAGGCGTATCCGGGTCGGGGCGGTGGTGGTAGAAAATGTCCACATAATCCAGGCCCATGCGCTTCAGCGAGGCATCGCAGCTGGCCACGAGGTACTTCCGCGAGCCGCCGAAGCCGTAGGGACCATCCTGCATGTACCAACCGGCTTTGGAGGAAATGATCATTTCATCGCGGTAAGGAGCGAAATCCTTGGCCATGATGCGACCGAAACTCGCCTCCGCAGAGCCCTGCGGTGGGCCGTAGTTGTTGGCGAGGTCGAAGTGTGTGACGCCGTGGTCGAACGCGGTGCGCAGGATCTCACGCTGCGTCTCGAGCGGCCGGTCATCACCAAAGTTATGCCAAAGTCCCAGCGTAATGGCTGGAAGCTTCAGCCCCGTGCCGCCGGAGCGGTTGTACGGCATCGTCTCATAGCGGTTGTCATTGGCGTGGTACACGTCTGGATAAGCCATGTATTCGAGGGTACGCGGGCTTTACGACGAGTAGTTGTGCACAAGGTGGCCGACAACGAGGCGCGTGGCCGAATGGCTACCCCTGGAAGTAATAAAAGTGAGCTTGCTGGGGAACAACTGGGGCAGTTCGTCCGACTAATAAGGCATGACTTCAATAGCCACAGGCGATGCCGCTGGAACGCCAGCCGCAAACCCCGTCGCACAGACTCAGAAAAATGGTGGGCCACGAGCATTACTGCACCGAATCCATGTCGTTGCAGGCATCCTCGTTGCGCCACTACTTGTTATTGCAGCTATCACAGGCGTGGCGTATGCCCTCGCCCCGAGCATAGAAAAGGTGGTTTACCACGAAGAACTAACTGCAACATCAAGCCTTCCCGCACAACCACTGGAAAAGCAGGTTGAGGTCGCGCAGCGCGTGCACCCGAACCTGCCGGTAACCGCAGTGCAGGTCCCGGAAAAGCCGGGGCAGACAACGCGAGTCATGTTCAATGACGAGCAGCTGAAGTCGGAGTCCTACCGACATGCGGTGTTCGTTGACCCAGGCGACTTGAGCATCAAGGGTGACCTGGTGCAATACGGTTCCTCGGCGGCGCTGCCACTGCGGGCGTGGATCTCGGAAGGGCACCGCAGACTCTGGATTGATAGCAACTTTGGTCGCCTCTACTCGGAGACGGCAGCATCCTGGATGGGCGCACTGGCCATTGGTGGCCTCTGGCTCTGGTGGGACCGTTCGCGTCGCAAGCGGACACAGGGAACAAGTAAGAGGGCGCATCATATGCGTCGTCACGCGAATGTCGGCGTGGCGATTAGCGTCGGACTTTTATTCCTGACCGTCACCGGCCTGACGTGGTCGTGGGTGGCTGGAACGGGCATCGCAAAGCTGCGCGAGACGATGGACTGGTACGCGCCAAAGCCAGCCATGACTGCGACTGCACCAGCGAATTACGACTGGTCAGAGGCAGATAATGTTATGAACCTCGCACGTGCCGAGGGCCTGTCCGGGAAAGTCGAACTGACACCACCGGAAGCTGGCACGGTGTGGATGGCCAAGGAAGCCCGCGAGGAATGGCGGATGGGCATTGAGACCGTCACCGTTGACGGCTCGACCGGAGCGATGGTTGATCGGATTCATTTTGCGGACTGGCCGCTGCCGGCGAAGCTGACCGAATGGCTGATTAACGCGCACATGGGCATCCTGTTCGGGTGGGTGAATCAGCTGGTTCTGGCACTGATCGGTGTCGCTTTGTTGGCGATGATTGTGCGCGGGTACGCCATGTGGTTTGGGCGCGGTCGAGGTGGCCGCCCTGGCAGGCTCCCGGCGCCGACGCGTTGGCGGGACATTCGCCCGGGTGTTGCGGCGGCTGTTGTGGCATTGCTGATTGCCTACTCGGTGGTTGCACCACTGTTTGGTGTGACTCTCGTTGGCTTCGTGATTGTGGATTGGGCCTGGCGGAAGCTGCGGAGAGGTTAGTGTAGGTTCTGTCGCCTTCGGGTTCCCTGTACCTAACGGCGTGGTAAGACCCATAAAAAACACTCAGGAGGGTAAACGCATGACAAGGTATTGGGATCACAGCGGCAGTATCTACAAAGACGACGGTCAGGAAGACTGGTGCGACCCCATCACCGAGCAGCAGGCACTCGCTGAGATCACCGAGCAGCAGGAACAGCATAACGAAAGGGTGAAGAGCAAAATCAAGGAACTGCGCGCGAGAATGAAATCGGTCGGTGCGCAGACCAGGCAAGCCACCGAACAGCCGTACCCAACCTTTACTGAGCAATCCGCCGCATACCGTGAGGGCGCGCAGGCCTACAACGAGGGCAAATCTTGGCGCGATAACCCGCATGCCCCCGAGTCAGGTCTAGCCGCCCCGTGGCGCATGGGCTTCAATACCCGCAAGCAGCAGGTAGCGGAGATCAGGGCACAGCGAGCCGCCGCTGCGCGGCAGGAAAACTAGGCCCTGGCCGCAAAAACGCTCAGCCAAAGCTCTAAAATTCCCACAAATTCCCGGTTCCAGCCCCGCGCAATCTGTTACACTTAGCAAAACGAAACTCAGGAGCTTGGTGTGCAGTACTTTTTCACGGTCCATGGCCGCAGAGATATCAACGCGTATGACTCTGATGAGGAAATGCACGCTGCCTTTGAACGGATTGGACGCTTCAATCAGAAGCTTCAGGACGAAGGCCACTGGGTTATGTCCGGCGGGCTGGTTCCACCGGAGGATGCCATGACGGTGCTGCCGGATGGTTCGCACAGCGATTTGCCGTACTACAACGCGATGACGTTCCCGTCAGCTTTTTGGATTGTCCAAGTCGCAGACGAGCAAGAGGCCATCAATCTAGCCCACGAAGCCGCGGAGGCGTGCGCGCAGGCAGTCGAAATGCGCGCCGTCGCCGATTAACTCACCGCAGCCCGTGCACCCGGCGCATGATGGTCAACATCGCTTGCGTCGGGATTCGCCGCATGAAGGGCACTGCAACGCTTGCCGACGACCCCCGCGCCACCAGAGCCAAAGGTCGCTCGGCGGTCACCTCGCGCATAACCACCTCAGCAATCTCCGAAGCGGGAATGCCATCTTCCTCATTGGCGTTCAACTTCGTCAGCATGCGGTGGACATCAGCAGCGTAAACGGAGCCCTCATCGCCATACGTCGTCCGACGTGTAGAAATCCCCGTGTTGATGGCACCCGGTTCGACAACCGTCACCCCAATACCGAACTGCGCGACTTCACCGCGCAACGAAAGCCCAAAGCCGCGGATAGCGGCCTTCGTCGCCACATAGGAAGAACGGTAGGACAGCGGCAACCCGCCGAGCATCGAGCCAACCAGCACAATTCGGCCACGACCGGCCTCGCGCATGCCAGGCAGCAGCTGCTGTAACAGCTCCACCTGCCCCAGAACATTGACTTGGAAGAGACGCTCAAGCGCCTCGCGGGGTAGCTCCTCGAAAGCGCCCGACTGGCTCTCACCGGCGTTGGCGACGACGACGTCGTAAGGCCCGTGGGCGACCACAGCAGCGATGTCGTCGGCGCTGGACATGTCGAGTGCCACCATCTGCACGCCCTCGGGGTGCGGCGCCTCGGCGCCCCTGCGGGACGTGCCAACGACCTCGAAACCGTCCTTGACCAGTGCCTCCGCGCATGCCCAACCGATGCCGGAGGAAGCGCCGGTCACTAACGCACGGCCGCCACCTACACTCGGCAGTTTCGGTCCGCGGGTGAGATTCGCAAAAGCACCGGTCAGGCCATCAGTCATCGAGCCTGCACCGCCTCAATGGTCATGCCGCCCGCGCGGAGACGGCGGGACAGGGCGTCGCCAAGCGCGACAGTAGGAGTGAGCACGCCGGTAGCGTCCGGCAGATCGTCGTGGACGAGTGCGAGGGCGGCGCTGGAAATCATAATCGCGGTGCCTGCGTACCCCGGGTCTTCCTCGAGAGACACCTTGGAACGCCAGTGAATGCCGGAGGTATCGACAGTGTAGGCCTCGATGGTGAAGCGACCCTCGGCCTGTTCTTCAGCGCTCGGGCCCTCACCCGGCTTCGGCAGCTTCTTATCAATGAGCTTGGCCGTCGGCCCGAACGCCATCGCCGCCAGCGCCAACCTGCAGACAGCCGCAAAAATATTTGCGCGGACGAAAGCCCTCGGGCCACGGCCGACATTGAGTAGCTCGCGGTAGCGGAAGGAATCACCGTAATCCGCCAGCATCGCCGAGCGCTGAACAATTCGGGTGTTGAACGGCGACATGAAGAAGGGCGCTCGCCAGTGGCGGCGGAAGCGCGCCGGGCGCAGGTCGACGCCGAACTTACCCTGGTCGGGACCCGGCTCAGCCAGGGCGTACTGATCGGCGATGATGCGACGCAGCTTGGGGTCCTTCTTGGCCTGTGCAAGCTGGACGCGGACCGAATCGATAGTGCCGCCGGAGACACCGCCCTTGACGTGCTTGAACAGCAGGGTTGTTTCACCGAGCTTGGTGTGGGCCGCCTCGTGGAGCTCGCGGACAGCGACGTCGGAAGGAATCGAGTCGAAGCCGCAGGAGTGAACAATCTTCGCTCCGGTCTGCTGTGCCACCTCGTGGTTATTCGCGATGGAGTCGTGGACGAACAGCACCTCGCCACACAGGTCGACGTAGTGAGTACCGGCCTTGGCGCACTCGGCCACCAGAGTGCGGCCGTACTTCGCGTACGGTCCCACAACGGTCAGCACCACCTTTGTGCTGGCCGCAAGCTGAGCCACCGCTTGCTGGTCGGCGGCATCCGCAACAATGACCGGCCAGTCCGATACGCCTGCGTTCTCCGCGACGTCGGCAAGCTTCTGGGCGTTCCTGCCTGCGAGCGCCACCTTCGTCTGACCGGCGTGTTTAGCCAGATAGTCCACAATCAAGCGGCCCACGAAACCCGTGGCACCGTAGACGACGATGTCGTACTCGCGGTCGTGATTGCGACTCTGTGGCTGTGCGGAAGAAGTAGTCATGCCTACGAAACTAATAAAACGAAAGCGATACCGCGGGCGAATTAAAAAGGTTTTCTGAATCCGGGTACTCAGCGAGAGGTTTGGAGGGAGGGTTAACGTAGGACAAGTGACTAGCGCTAACGAAAACCCCGAACAGATCGAAGGACTACGGCCAGAAGATCCCGGATTCCGTCGCGCGCTTATTGCTGTGCTTTTCGCTGGCCTGGCATCGTTCCAAGCGCTCTACGCAACGCAGGCGCTACTGCCCACGCTTTCCGACGAGCTATCGGTCGACCCCGCCACCGCCGCGCTGACGGTATCCGCCACCACCGGTGGCTTGGCCTGTGCGATTATCCCGGTGTCCATTTTGTCGGAGCGCTTTGGGCGCAGGCGCGTCATCGTCATCAGCGCATTTGTGGCAACGCTACTGGGGCTCGTGGTGTCAATTGCGCCGGGCATCGGTTCGATGATTGCGCTGCGCCTGTTGCAGGGCATTGTCATTGCCGGTGTGCCCGCAGTGGCTATGGCGTATGTCAGTGAGGAAGTCCACGCCGACCATGTCAGTCGCGTGATGGGGCTGTATATCTCGGGCACGACGGTCGGTGGCCTGCTCGGCCGTATTATTCCGTCCATTGTGCTGGAGTTCGCCTCCTGGCGGGTGGCGATTGCGGTCTCGGCGACGGTGGCGTTTGTTTTCGCCATTCTGACCTGGTACTTCCTGCCGCAACAGCGTAGGTTCCAGCCGAAGCAGCTGTCGTTTGCAGGGGAGGGGCAGGCCATAGCGCGGCACTTGCGCGACCCGCGCATTCTCGCGCTGTGCGCCCTGGCGTTCCTGTTTATGGGGTCGTTTGTCTCTCTGTACAACTACCTGGGCTTCCGACTGGGCGATAAGTTCGGGCTCTCCCCGGCACTGGCAGGGTTCGTATTTATTCTCTACCTGTCGGGCACGTGGTCGTCGGCACGCGCGGGCGTGTGGGCGAAGACGGTGAGCCGCCGTCGCCTCATCGCCATTGCGACTCTGGCCGCGTGCGTGGGCCTGGGGCTGGCGCTGCTGCCGTGGCTGCCCGCATTGGTTGTGGGCGTACTTGTATTCACGGCATCGTTCTTCGTGGCGCACTCACTGTCCTCGTCCGGCGTGGGGCTGGTGGCGCAGCGCGACCGCGCCGAGGCGTCATCGATGTACCTGTTCAGCTACTACGCGGGCTCATCGATTGTCGGTTGGGTCTCCGGCATGGTGTTCAGCCACTTCGAGTGGGCAGGGCTGATTCCGTGGCTGGTGGCGCTGTCCTTCATCGCTGGTGCGTGTGCTGTGGCGGGGTTGAAGCCGCGGCGGTAAGGGTAACGCGGTAGGGGGAAAATCGCCAGCAAGGTACATTTAGACACCAAGAAACGAACCCTTAATGTAAAAAACGGTGATTTTTTACATTAAGGGTTCGTTTTTAGGGCACTATATGTAGAAAGCATCATGTAAAAAGCATTGGAAACAGAAGGGGGAGACTCGCCGTGAAGCACTATCCGCTTAAGAGGATCTTCCACATGTCTGCACACGATGCGGAACAGGCAGTGGAGAGCGAGTACCAGTCACGCAAAGACTCCCCGTCGACGATTCAGTGGCACTTTCCGCTGGGGCAGTGGCCACTCTTTTGCTGCATCACAAGCGATCTCGCAGCCAGGGTTGAAAAGATTCTGTCTCTAGAGCTGCAGATTTCACAGTTGTGGAATCGTCTGCCAGGTGCCGCGCGGACTCACTATCTCTTCAATCTGCTCCTGGCCGAGGTGGTAGCCACCAATGAGATTGAGGGGATTCACTCCACACGGCGAGAAGTCGCCGAGGCGTTGGACAACACTTCGGGAACCCAGCACAAGCGCTTTCATGAGTTCAGTCAGCTCTATTTCCGGCTGGCAAACGATGAGCGGATTGAGTTTCCGACAACGCTCACAGGGATCCGGCAGCAATACGATCAACTTCTCGGCGATGAAATTGGCGCCGAGGATGAGTTAGACGGTGAACTCTTTAGAGCATCAACGGTCACAATTACCGATGGGCAGCGACAGATTCATCGCGGTGTTGAAAGTGAAGCTGCCATTCACCAACTTCTCAATGAGTTCCTGGAAACGGTGAATTCCTCAGAGGACAATCGGCTTATTCGAATCCTGGCAAGCCATTTCATGTTCGAGTTCGTTCACCCGTTTTATGACGGCAATGGTCGGATGGGGCGTTTTCTGCTGTCAGTGGCTTTGCGGGAGAGACTCTCACCTGCCACAGCGCTGACTATTTCTCGCCAACTCGCTGAGGATAAAGCGAAGTATTACAAGGCTTTTACCACTACGGAAGACCCAATGAACCGGGGCGAAGTCACGTTCTTCGTCGAGGTGATGGCTGATGTCATTCTGAATGCTCAGCAGTATTTGCTGGAAGAGCTGCAGATGAAGTCCCACCAGTGCGAGAAGCTTGAACAGCGGGTAGCTGAGCTAACCAACTCGCCCGAGCAGGCACTGTCCGTGTCGCTGACAGACAACGAAATCGGGACGCTGTTTGTCCTGGCACAGGTTCGGTTGTTCGGACCTGATTATGGAATCAAGCTCGAACACGTCGCCGACACCATCGGCAAGGAGAAGCGGACAGCGCGAAAGTATCTCGCCGAGTTAGAGGCTCAAGGACTGGCAACGCCGACGAGCCGTCGCCCGCTGCGATTCCAGCTAGCGCCGGCTGGCGTAGACCTTCTAGGCCTTGAACCCACCGAACACTAATCTGCTTCCGGAACCTACTTCTGGCCCACAATCAGCTCAGTGCCTTCAGCTGAAAGCGATGCCTGACCAGCGGGCTTACGCGACGGACCAGAAACAACCTCACCAGTAGCAATATCAAAGTGTGAGTTGTGGTTCGGGCAAATCATCACACCATTGCTGACCTCGGTGATACGACCATTCTGGTGCGGGCAGGAACTGGAGAAAGCGGCGAACTTGCCTTCCTCCGGCTGCGTGACGACGTAATTGCCGATCACCACACCGCCGCCAACCGGAATGTCGGCAGCGTCAACCTTTTCCACCGCAGACTTTGGTGCACAAGCGGCTACGAGTGCGCCAGCTGCAGTGGCGGCAGTTCCCAGGAGGAAACGACGACGGGAGCACGGGGAGACATCAGAACTCATGGCATTGAGATTACCTCTATTTCGCGACCTTTATTTCTGATAGGAGCGCTCACCGAAGATGGCGCGTCCCACACGGACGGTGGTCGCCCCCTCGGCGATGGCTTCGCGGTAGTCGCCGGACATACCCATTGACAGTTCGTTGAGGCTGACACCGTCCGGCAAATCCCCGAGCAGACTGTCCCGCAGCTCCCGCAGCTCCGCGAAGGTCTCGCGCACATTCGGATCATTCTGGGCCGCGATGGTCATAAACCCGCGCAGACGCAGGTTCGGGTATTCGCCATCGGGGCCAAACATGCGGACAAACTCCGCCGCGTGACTCGGCGCCAGACCCGACTTCTGCGGCTCGCGGGAGGCATTGACCTGAATCAACACATCGAGCTTGCGCTCGGAATCGGCCAAGCGACGCTGCAGCGCCCCGGCCACCTTCGGGCGATCCAGCGCCTGAAACTCATCAGCACAGCTGACTAAGTGGCCGGCCTTATTCGTCTGCAGTGGACCAATGATGGCCATATGCGGTGCCTTGTCGCCGAAGGCCTCCCGGAATGCCTCCGCCTTGGCCACCGCTTCTTGGACGCGGTTTTCCGCCAGGCCAGCGCAGCCGGCTGCTGCGAGCTCCGGCCAGGATTCCACCAGGGCGTCGACAGGCACAGTCTTGCTGACTGGCAGCAGGCGGACCTCGGAGGGCTGGCGCCCAGCTCGTCGGCAAGCGTCGTCAATCTCGGAGCGAACCTTGCGATAGTTTTCCACGAACATACCTCCCACTCTAAGGCCTGAGTAGGAAGAACTGTGCGGTAGTGTCGAATCATGCTCATGGACAGACTCTCGACGCTTTCCGTCATGCAGAGACGGATCTTGGCAATTGTATTTGGGCTGGTGTCGCTGGTCGTTGTCATCGACTTCATCTATCTTGCGGCAACTGCCTACATGATGGACCTCGAGGTCTTCCAAGACGCCGGCTGGGCACTACGACGAGACCAGGATCTCTACTCACCAGAGTTTCCCACCAGATCGGGTTTCCGCTTCATCTACCCACCGTTTGCGGCGCTGCTGTTTTACCCGCTGACCTGGGCGGGGCCGGTGACCCTGCAGATCATCTGGACGTTCGCCACGCTGGCGGCGGTGTGGGCGATGCTGTGGATGGTCTTCACTCGTCTCGGCTCTGAGCGTCCGAAGCTGATGGCTACCTGCGTGCTCGGTGTTGTGATGCTGCTCGACCCGCTGCGCGCCAACGTGCTCTTCGGGCAGATCAACGTCTTCCTCGCGCTGCTGGTGGTCTCCGATGTGCTGGGCTTTTTGCCCAAGAAACTGCGTGGACTGGGCGTGGGTATCGCGGCGGGAATTAAGATCACTCCCGCGGCATATGCGCTGGTGTTCCTCATGCGCCGTGACTTTGCGGCCGTGGCCAAGAGCTTCTGCTGGTTCCTGGTGACCGTCGCTATTGGTTTCGCCGTGCGCTTTAAGGAGTCCATCTACTTCTGGACCGATGAGTTCTTCGCCGGCAACCGCGGTGGCGCCCCGACCTATGAGGCCAACCAGGCGTTCAGTGGTCTGCTCGCCCGCGCCGGGGTGGAGGGTACCGCGCTCGATATTGGCATCTACGGTTTCTTCCTCATCGGTGCCATCGCCGCCGCCTTCGTGGCGTGGATCTACCACCGCAATGGTTATGATGTCGCAGCCCTTGGTTTCGCTGCGCTGGCGGTCAGCTTCGCCGGGCCATATGCGGTCAGTCACCACTGGTCGATCGTCATGGTCTTCGTGCCGCTGGTGCTCTTCGTCCGCGAGATTGGACACATTATTGTCGGCACTCTGTTCATGATTGCCAACTGGTGGGCACCGTACAAGGTGTTCGTGGGCAATGACTTCGGCCACGCTGCCAATGTGGGGCAGTGGTTCTACGGCAACATGCAGGGAATCATGGGCGGCGTGCTCTTCTTCACCTGCCTGGGCTACGCAATCTACCTCTGGCGCAAGCCCAGTCGCGTGCGGGCGCAGGCAGCTGCTTAACGACGGGCTTGCTTAACGACGACGCTTCGTTCTCGCAGTAGCCTGCTCCTCCCACGGGTTCTCCGGCCACGGGTGCTTGGGGTAACGGCCCCGCATCTCGGAGCGAACCTGTGCGTAGGCGCCATTCCAGAAACTTTCCAAGTCCTGAGTGACCGCGAGTGGTCGCTGAGCCGGTGACAGCAAATGCATTGTCACCGGCTTTTCCAATACCTGCGGGGTCTCCGCCAGGCCGAAGCACTCCTGCAACTTCACGGCCAGGACAATCTGCGCCTCAGGGTCCGTGGGGTCCTCCGGGTACTCCAGGCGAATCTTCGAACCGGAGGGGACCTCCAGGCGTTCGGGCACCAGCCGGTCGAAGTCCGAGGCCTCCGGCCAGGGCAGCAGGCGGCGGAGGTGCTCGGCATCTAGCTTGGGTGGGGTCGGACGGTCCAGCTCGCCGGCAAAAAGGAGCTCGGCCTGAGCCGCGAGCCCTGCGGGGGAGACATCCGGCCATGGGGCACCGCGATGAGCGTGGAGAAAGGCCATGCGGCGGCGGAGCTGCTCGGTGTCGCGGTCGAGGCTGGGGGAGGCGTCGGTAAGCGCGTCGGCAAGCCAGGCGGAGTTGGCGGCAATGCACTGCTCGGGCGTCGGGGAGACCTGGCGGGATGACAGTTCGATGGCGCCGAGCAGGTCGCGCTCGCGGGCGCGAACACGGCCCTGTTCGACGCGCGCCGTGGTCTCCGTGCGGGCGAGGTGGCCGGCGGCGAGCATGGCGATTTCCAGGTCAATCGCCTCGCCGTCGCGAATCAGCGCGCGCCCATGGGAGAGCCGCGAGATGTCGGCGGCCGCGATCCATTCGTGGCCGCGCAGGTCAGAACCACGGGTGAGTTCCGCAGCGGTGCCGCCGGTAAAGAGGTATTCGTCGGAGTTCGCACTGCGGCGTCGCCCGATGAAATCCGGCCAGGCCAGGGCCGTGACCAGCGCGGGGATGTCCGAGGGCAGCAGGTTGGCGGGGGCCTCAGTATCCAGCTCAATGCGGCGCACCTGCTTGGCCAAGCCGCGGGCGTCGGTGAGTTTCTCCACCGCGCGTGCGACCGCGTCCGCGTGCTGCGGCATCATGGCCGTGGCGGTCAGCAGCGCGCGTCCCATGCGCGGATGCACCGGCAGGGTAGCCAGGGTGCGGCCGAGTTCCGTGATGTCACCGGCCTCATCAACAGCGCCCAGGCCAGCCAGAATGCGGTTTGCGACCTCCGCGTGGTGGGGTGGTGGGGCGTCGAGAAGCTTCAGTCCCTGCATCCCAGGCGTGCCCCACGCGGCGGCGTCGAGGAGTGCCTGTGTCAGGTCGGCGACCTCGATTTCCGGCGCGGGCCAGGCTGGGAGGGACGCGAACTCCGACTGGGAGACACAACGCACCACGATGCCCGGGCCCTCACGTCCCGCTCGGCCAGCGCGCTGGTTCGCGGAGGACTGCGCACACGAGCTGGTGACCAGGCCGGAGAAGCCACGCGCAATGTCGAGTCGCGGTCCGCGCGCGAGGCAGGCGTCGACAACGGCGCGCACGCCCGGCACAGTCACGGATGATTCCGCAATCGCGGTGGACACAATTACGCGTCTACCATCCGCTTGCCGACGAAACACGCGGTCCTGCTCCTCGGAGCTCTGCTGGCCGTGCAGCGTCAGCACCGCCACCTCCGAGGAATCCGCGATATAACCCGCGCAGCGTTCCACCTCGCGGACGCCGGGGAGGAAAACCAGCACATTACCGGCGGCTTCTTCCGCGATTGTGCTGGCCTGTGCAGCAACGTGCTGTAGGAAGTCGTCGGTCACACCGCGTGCATCCAGCCGCTGCGGAAAGGGCGCGTAGCGGATGTCCAACGGGTGGATTGCCGCCTCCGCAGCCACGATGGGAGCCGGGGCAGAGCCACCGAGCAGGGTCGCGAACTTCGGCGCGTCCACCGTTGCCGACATAGCGACAAGGCGCAGGTCATCGCGGATATCCCGCAAGTCGCGCACCATCGCCAGCACTAAATCGGTATCCAAGCCGCGCTCGTGCACCTCGTCGATGAGCACCGCGCTGGCATCCACGTCGCCGTCGCGCAGCAGTCGACGCAGCAGCACACCGGGAGTGACAAACTCCACGCGGGTGGCGCGGGAAACTTTTGTGTCGCCACGCACCGAGTAACCAACTTCCCCACCGAGCTTCGTGCCCGACAGCTGTGCCAACCGCCGCGCTGCCGAGCGCACCGCCACACGCCGGGGAGCCGTGACCACAATGCGGCCGCCCAGGGTGTTGGCTACTGCCGGCGGAACCAAAGTGGTCTTGCCGGTGCCCGGTGGGGCTTGGACTACTACGTCGTGGTCGCGCACGGCGTCGGCAAGCGAGGCGAGCTGCGACGCGAACGGCAGGCCTGCAGAAATGTTCTGCAAATTGAACTGGAAATCGGTGCTCATAGAACTGGTAGTAACTCCGGACAGGCGGGTAAAGTGCCCGCATATGCAGGACTTATCTCGTTTTGGTTGGCTTTCAGTGGGGGCGGCGGTCGTCACCATCGCGCTGAAGTTTTGGGGCTACATTCTGACCGGATCGGTGGGCCTGCTTTCCGACGCGACGGAGTCGATTGTCAATCTGGTTGCGGCAGTTTTCGCAATTATTGTGCTCAAGGTTATCGCGCGGCCCGCGGACCGCGACCATGAGTTCGGCCATTCCAAGGCAGAGTACTTCTCGGCCGGGCTGGAAGGTGCCATGATCTTCGTGGCGGCGGCGGCGATTATTTATGTCTCTATCGAGCGTTTGGTGCACCCGCAGCCGATTGAGCAGATCGGCCTGGGCCTCATCGTGACCGTGATTGCCTCGGTGGTTAATGGTGCGGTGGCGCTGATTCTGCTTAGGGCTGGGCGTCAGCATAACTCCCTGGCGCTGACCGCCGACGGCAAGCATCTTATGACCGATGTGTGGACCTCCGCCGGTGTTCTGGCGGGTGTGGCTCTGGTGTGGATTACTGGCCTGTGGTGGCTCGACCCGATTATCGCGCTGGCGGTGGCCGTAAACATCCTGGTCACCGGTTTCAAGCTGCTGCGCGATTCCGGTAACGGCCTGATGGACAAGGCCATGGAGGGCGAGGACCGCGTGGCGGTGGACGAGGTTTTGGCCTCGCACCGCAATCGGAGTCGGGGCATTGACGTTCACGAGATTCGCACTCGTGTGTCGGGGCATCAGCAGTTCATTGAGTTCCATGTGCTGGTGCCGGGCGCGTGGAGCGTCGAGCGCGGCCACGATGTGCTCACTGCGATGGAGGATGAGCTGCGGGAGCGCTTCCCGGGTGTGCATATTTCCTCGCATCTGGAGCCGATCGAGGACGAACGCGCCTATGGGGATGTGCAGTTGTAACGCGCGTGAGGCAAATTCCACGAAAGCGCTGAAAGTGATGAGCCTTACACTTTAAGATTGTGTATACAAAATCATGCACTGTTTAAGTCCACTCGAAGGAACTGCATAAATGACCTCCGAAGCCTCAACCACTTCCACTGGGGATAGCCGTTTTTCCGCGAAGAGCCCGAAGTTGCCGGAGCCGTGCCCTCGGCAGGACATCATTATTCCGGCAAATGACCGCGTCCTGCTGCGCGGAACCATGTTCCGCCCGAAGGAGAACCCAGAGAACATTCCCAACGGCATCATCACCGTTCACTCCGGTACCGGTGTGCCGCAGGGTTTCTACCACCGTTTCGCTGAGACCGTGGCAGAAAAGGGCTACGGCGTTATCACCTATGACTACCGCGGAATTGGCCAGTCCGCTCTGAAGACTGACCAGAACAATGAAGACATCCGGATGTCGGACTGGATCACCAAGGATATTCCGGGTGTGATCGAGTGGGCCAAGGAGACCTACCCGGACGTGCCGCACTTCGCTGTCGGCCACGCGGTTGGTGGTCACGGCATCGTCTACGCCGGCTCCGAGGGCACCTATGACGCAGCGGCGTTGGTCAACTGCCGCGGTATGCGTATTTCCAAGGTGCCGTCCGTGGCGGGCAAGGTCCGCGCATTCTTCATCTTCAATATTCTCGGCCCGATTAGCGGTTTCATCACTGGCCACATTCCGGCGTCGGCGTGGCGTCTAGCTGTTGAGCCGCCGAACGGTGTCATGCGTCAGTGGGCTCGTTGGGCTCGCAAGGAAGGCTACTTTCTTCGACGATTCCGAGTTCGACTTCGCTAACCGCTTCTCCAAGGCTCCGCAGCCGTTCCTGTCCATCCGCGTTCCGGATGATTACTGGACTGAGGAGTCCTCGGCAGACCTGATCACCAATGTGATGAGCTCTGCTGAAAAGATTGAAAAGCGCCAGGCTCAGCCGGCTGGTGGCAAGGGCGTGGGCTACGGTGGTTACTTCCGCTCCGGTCACGAGAAGGAGTGGGACGAGCTGTTGGCCTGGTTCCAGGCCAACAAGGGCTAAGTAGGAGGTTTTATGGCGATTTCCCAGGTAGAAACGCCTTTCGGCGCGCTTGGAATCGCCACCTCCGCTCGCGGGGTCGTCGAAGTCAATCTCTTAGGTCCCGTGCTTGACGACGACCCCAGCGCCGCCGACCCCGAAGCGCAGGCGGTGGCGGAACAGGCAGCGCAGCAGTTCCGCGAGTACTTTGCCGGGCAGCGCCGCGAGTTTGCGCTGCCGCTGGACTGCGACATATTCACCCAGGATTCTTTCCGCGCTCGTGCGCTGACCGCACTGCGCGACGTGCCGTATGGCCAGGTTGTGACCTACGGTGAGCTCGCTGAAATGGCCGGGTCACCCCGTGCCGCCAGAGCTGCCGGATCGGCCTGTGCCACCAATCCGCTGGGCATTCTGATTCCCTGTCACCGCGTGGTGCCCGCCAGTGGGGGAGCGGGGTCTTTCGGATCCTATGCCGGCGGCCGCGAAATGAAGCGCTGGCTGCTCGAACTCGAAGGTTGGCAAACAGTTATTCTTTAATGCATGACTTCGCATTCTCCGCGCGACCAGTTCGCCACCGAATTTGAGAACATTATCCGCAACCGCCGTGCCACGCGCGTTTACGCTGACGAACCGCTTGACGACGCTGACGTGCGCCGCCTCCTGGAGCTATCTCTGGAAGCTCCCAGCGCCTTTAACATTCAGTCCCGCGCGATTGTGCGCATCGAGGACCCTGAGGTGCGCAAGCAGGTAGTGGAAGCTGCCGGTGGCCAGAAGCAGGTTGCCAATGCGCCGCTGCTGCTCGCCTTCATTGGTGAGCCGACCGGCTGGAAGCGCGGTATTCCGCGCCTGGTTGAGGCCAACAAGGCCACTGGCCTGTGGGACGAAGTCGCCGCTGCTGAGCGGGAGGCCTCGATGACCTCCTTCCATGAGGCCCGCGAGGAAAAGGGGCTCTCCCGCGAGTTCGCAATCCGCGACGCCATGATTGCCGCTTCTTTCGCTATGGTCACTGCCAGCGCCTTTGGTTGGGCTAGCTCCCCGATGACGGGCTTTAGTGAGCAGAAGGTCAAGGAAGCTATCGGTGCCGGTGACACCGATGTGGCGGTAGCGCTGTTGCTGGCCATCGGTGTCCCGGGTGAGTTCCCGGCTCACCCGGGCCGTTTCGAGTTCGAGCAGCGCGCCTACACCGACCGCTACGAGGCGTAGCAGCCCTAGCCCTACAGCGCGAGCGCTACCTCAACGGCCTGGCGGATGGCACGCTTTGCGTCCAGCTCAGCGGCCACGTCCGCGCCGCCGATGATGGTGACATTGGAGTTATCGCCGGTGACGCTCTCGCGATTCTTTCCGCCCAGGCAGTCCAGATTGGATACCTGACCAGTACAGACAATCACGTTGTCAACCGCGATGACCTGTGGCTTTTCATCGATGGTGATGTGTAGGCCCTCGTCATCGATACGGTTGTAGGTGACGCCGGTGTACTGCTTGACACCGGCCTTCTTGATCTCCGCACGGTGAACCCAACCAGTGGTCTTGCCCAGGCCCTTACCGATGCGGGAGGTCTTGCGCTGCAGCAGGTGCACCTCGCGCTCAACCTCAAACTCCTCAGCCGCGCCAGAGACCGTGCCCGGCTTGGTCAGACCCGCGCGGAACTCCGCAGGGTCACCGACGCCCCAGGCGTCCTTCCAGGCTTCGATGGTCTGGTTCGGCTTGCGGGTGAGGTATTCACACACGTCCACACCGATACCACCAGCACCGATGACGGCCACCTTGTTGCCGGCCTGCTTCGCACCCGAGAGCAGTTCGTCGTAACGAATGACCTTCTCGTGGTCGATACCGTCAATGCCCGGGATACGCGGGGTGACACCCGTGGCCACAATCACGTGGTCAAACTTGGCCTTGAGCTCGTCGACGTCGGCACGCGTGTTCAGGTGAACCGGAACTTCGAGCACCTCCAGGCGACGGGAGAAGTACTTCAGCGTCTCGCCATAGTCCTCCTTGCCCGGAATCTTTGCGGCGAGGTTGAACTGGCCACCAATCTGGTCGGCGGCTTCGAAGATCTCCGGGTGGTGACCGCGCTGAGCTGCGGCTTCCGCGAAAGCGAGTCCAGCCACACCAGCGCCGATGACGGCGACGCGCTTGGCCTTGTCCTTTGACACCGGCACGGATACCAGCTCGGTTTCGTAAGCCGCCTTTGGGTTGACCAAACAGGTGGAGCGCTTGGCCGCGAAGGTGTGGTCCAAGCAGGCCTGGTTACAGGCGATACAGGTGTTGATCTGGTCAGCTCGACCATCGCCCGCCTTGATGGCGAAGTCTGGGTCAGCCAGCAGTGGGCGGGCCATGGAAATCAGGTCCGCATTGCCGTCAGCGAGGATCTTCTCCGCAACCTCGGGGCGGTTGATTCGGTTGGAGGCTGCCACCGGGACGTCGACAAGCGAACGGAGACGACCCGTCAGGTCCGTGAATGCGGCGCGCGGCACGGACGTAACGATGGTGGGGACGCGTGCTTCGTGCCAGCCGATACCGGTGTTGAAGACATCGACGCCAGCCTCGACCAGACGCTGCGCGAGTTCAGTGGTCTCTGACCAAGTCTGGCCGTCTTCCACCAGGTCAAGCAGCGAAATGCGGTACTGCAGCAGGAAGTCCTCGCCCACCTCGGCGCGAATGCGACGGACAATTTCGATGGGCAGGCGCATGCGAGCCTCGGCGCTGCCGCCCCAGTTGTCCGAGCGGTGGTTAGTGCGCTCGGCCAGGAACTGGTTGAGCAGGTAACCCTCGGAGCCCATAACCTCGATGCCGTCGTAACCAGCACGTTTCGCGAGCTTCGCGGCGCGGACATAAGCGCCGATAGTGCGCGAGACATCAAAGCCGGTGAGGCGATGAGCCTTAAACGGGCTAATTGGCGACTGACCGGTATTGGCGGAGCGAGCCAGCGGACTGTAGCTGTAACGACCGGCGTGCAGCACCTGCAGCACGATGTGGCTGCCGTGGGAGTGCACGAGGTCAGTAACGCGGCGGTGATTGTCCGCCATGCGCTTCGACGCCATCATCGAACCGGCCGGAGTCAGCCAGCCTTCGATGTTGGGAGCATAACCGCCGGTGACGATGAGTCCCACGCCACCTTCGGCGCGCCGACCCAGGTAGGCAGCCAGCTTGGGGATATCACGGGTGCGGTCTTCCAGACCGGAGTGCATTGAACCCATGATGATGCGATTGCGCAGAGTTAGAGGACCGACATCGAGAGGGGAGAGAAGATGTGGGAAGTGAGGCTGGTCAGACATGCAACCAGTATCGCGGTTTTAGCGGCTGTGCATGCGGTGAATCGGAAAAATTCCTGCACAGTTTTATATACGTTTCACGTGGAACATCAGGTGTAAAGCACACGCAGTCTTCGGCGGAGGAAGGTGTCCTATGACTACAGTCGGGGATATCAGTAGACGCATGTAGCAAGGAGTTGAGCCCTCATGACCTCTGAAACTTCAACTAATGGCAGGAAAGTAGCTGTAGTTACCGGTGCTTCTTCCGGTATTGGTGCAGCCACTGCCAAGCAGTTCGCAGCTGAAGGTTTCCGCGTTGTGTTGGGAGCCCGCCGCGAGGACAAGCTGGAGGCTGTCGCGGAGGAGATTCGCGCTGCCGGCGGTGAAGCGACGGTCTACAAGGTTGACGTCACCTCCGACGACGATGTGGCGGCGCTGGCTAAGGCTGAACCGCGCGTCGACGTGCTGGTAAACAACGCCGGTGGCGCCTGGGGCATGGAATCGGTTGAAGGTGCTGTCGAGGAAAAGTGGCGTTGGATGTACGAGGTCAACGTGCTGGGCACCCTGCGTGTTACCCGCGCACTGCTGCCCGCACTGAAGACCACCAGCGGCATTGTGCTCACCGTCGGCTCGATTGCCGGTCGCCAGGTCTACACCGGCGGTGCCGGCTACAACGCCGCCAAGCACGCTGAGCGCGCCCTGGTGGAAGTCCTGCGTCAAGAGGTTGCTGTCGATGGCGTGCGCGTCACTGAAATCGACCCGGGGCGCGTCCACACCGACTTCTCACTCGTGCGTTTCGATGGCGACGAGACCAAGGCCGCAGCGGTCTACGATGGCGTTGAGTCGCTGACCGCCGATGATGTTGCCGACATCATTGTGTTCGCGGCCACCCGCCCGAATCGCGTCAACATCGACTTCCTGCAGGTGACCCCCATCGACCAGGTGGGCGGCGCGAAGCCGAAGAAGTAAGCCCAAAACCAAAGTCAAGTACATATCGACTAAATAAAGGAGCCGTGCATGAGCATCGATATTGCCGCTGATACCAAGATTGCCCTGGTCACGGGCGCAAGCCGTGGTATCGGCCTGGCGGTTGCCAAGGATCTCTCCCGTGATCACCACGTCATTGTGGGCGCTACCAGTGCTGAGTCTGCCGAGAAGGTGGCGTCGCAGTTGCCGTCGGCAAGCGTATTCGTTGCTGATCTGGGTGATACCGACGCCGTAAACGCGGAAGTGGCAAAGCTGTTGGAGGCGCTCGGTGGGCGCGGGCTGGATGTGCTCGTGCACTCGGCGGGCGTGTACGTCGATGGGGACGTGGCGGAGGTTTCGCGTGCGGACTGGTCGCGGATTATGGACATCAACGTCGTCGCCGTTGCCGACCTGACCCGCCAGCTGCTGCCGGCGCTGCGCAAGGCGGAGGGTACGCTGGTGACCATCAACTCGGGCTCGGGATTCCGCGCTTCAGCTGGTACTTCGCCGTATGCGGCGTCGAAGTTCGCACTGCGGGCCTTCACCGATGCGCTGCGCGAGGAAGAGCGTGGCGCGGTACGAGTCAGCTCCGTGCACCCCGGGCGCGTCGATACCGATATGCAGGTTCAGCTGCAGTCGAATTGGCACCGCGATGATGCGGATTGGCGTTACGACGGCACGAAGTTCATGCGGCCTGAATCGATCGCAGCCGCGGTACGTCTGGCCGTTGATACCGGAGCGGATGCCAACGTGGATGAAATCCAGGTGCGCCCGCGCGGATAGCCGTGTAAAAGGTAGCGGAAATAAGCAAAAAGTGTGCCCACCAGGCGGATAGCCGGTGGGCACACTTTCGTGTGCAGGCTTCTTACTGAGCGTCCAGATTCAGGCGCTCGTGCATTGCCTTGACCTCGCGCGGGACAACCTTGCCGATGGCGTTGCGCGGCAGGGAGTCGACGAAGAAGACGCGGTCCGGAGTGGAGTGCTCGGCCAGAGTTTCGCGGACGTACTCGCGCAGCATGTCCTCGGTGAGGTTCTTGCCGGCCTCATTGTCCTCGCGGACAACGTAGAGGAACAGGTCAGCGAAAATCTCGTCGTTTTCGTTGCTGCCGTGGCAGAAGACATCGGCGATGCCCGGCACCGGGCCCAGAATTTCTTCGACCTCGCGTGGGAAGACGTTCTCGCCGCCCTTGATCACCATGTCGTCGGAGCGACCACAGATGTACAGGTAGCCGTCCTGGTCGATACGGCCGAGGTCACCAATCTGGAACAGGCCATCGACGGTGGTGAACTTGTCCTTCTTGTTCAGGTAACCGATGAAGGAGAGCTCCTGAGCGGTGTGGATCATGCCAACCTCACCCGGCTCGACTTCCTTGCCGTCGTCACCCAGGATGCGAACCTTGGCGCCAATTGCCGGGCGACCTGCGGAGTCCGGGCGGGCTGCGAGGTCCGCGCCGGATGCGATGGAGCACAGGCCGGCCTCGGTGGAGCCGTAGAAGTTACAGATAACCGGACCGAAGCGGTGAGTCAGCGCGGAGACGAGCCAGCCCGGGATGGCGTTACCAGAGGAGACAATGAAGCGGAACGGGCCAATCTTGCGGTTCGGCTCCTCATCCAGAACATCCTTGATCTGGCGCAGGAAGAAGGCCGCGGAAATCATGCCGTTACAGCCGTACTGTTCACACTGGTCAACAGCCTTCTTCGGGTCGAAGACACGCATGGTGACAATGGTGGAGCCGGTAGCCATGCCAATCAGCACATTTGCCCAGCCCCAGGCGTGGAACATGGATGCGGACTGGTGAATGACCATGTTGCGGCGCCACGGAATACGATCGGCGATTGCACCCACGGTTGCCGGTGTCTTGGGCTCATTGCGCAGGACACCCTTCGGGATGCCGGTGGTGCCGGAGGACATGATGATGATGCGTCCCTGCTCCGGCTTCGGATCTAGCTTGGCGTTCGATGTACGACCTTCTTCAATGAGGTCTTCCATGAACACGAAGTTCTTGCCCGCGTTCTTGCGGGTCTCCGGCTTGGTCACGGAGGTAATAACGACGGTGACATCGTCGAGGTCTTCTGGCAGGTTGCCCAGGAACTCGTCATCGACGAACAGGAACTTGGCCTTATTCTGGTCAACGACACCGCGAATCTGAGTCGGGCCGGAGCCGATGTTCATCAGCATAATTTCGGAGCCGATGAAGCCCTTGATAGCCATCGGCAGAATAATGCCGCGGCCGTTACGTGCGATAACACCGAAGCTGGACTTCTGGGTCATGCCACGGTCCATCAAGGCGCGAGCCAGGGCGTGGGCGTTGTCAAGCAGCTGAGAATAGGTGAGTTCGCCGTCATCGTCGACAAGGGCGAGGCGATCCGGGTAGCGCAGCGCACTCATGGAAATCAGGCTGGCGACGGAGAACTTCAGGCGACGCAGGTAATCGAGAATCTTCGGCGCCGTCTTCGGAGTCATGTACAGGGCACCAGTACGCAGGAGTGGTGGAATCGACTGGGCAAAAGCCTTGATTTGGAGCCCAAGTGGTACTTCCGGAGCCTTCATTTCAGCTGCCATGGGTGAGAATCCTCCAAGATGATGGACAAGCGATTAATAGCGCCAAGCGACTCTTTAGTCACACTGACACCATCAGTCACGGTAGTGCGATTTTGTAACAACCAGACTTTAACAAACCTGTGCCGCGTCAAAAAGTAGTTTCCACGAAGAAAAGTAAAAAATACGCAGTCGGCGTGCGCAATGCTTTACGACGGATACCTTTTCGCGTACGGGCTCGAGGATACAGTGTTATCAAACAGTTATAAACCGACAGGAAGCAGTGAATATAACGAAAGGATAACACTGCGGTAACGAATTCAATTCTGATATTGACGTATATAACTCTATGAACCCAGGGGTTTTCGGTTGGTTTGTTTGACGGGGCGGGCAGTAGCTGAATGGCGGTCGCCCCCAGAAATTAGGGGGCTAGGAATCTTCTGAAAAATAGAAATGTTCGAGACTAGGAGGGGCGGAGGTTGCGAGTGCGTAGCTGAATAGGTGGCATATTCGCTGGCTTGAGCCTCGGTGTGCGGCATCGGTGAGCGTCGGAGGAAGTTGCCCTAATTCAGGGTTAGGGCGGCAAGTGTGGGCTCATCCTCTGGTGTGCAGGTAGAGAGCCAACGGTCGATGGCATCGTACTCCGCCTGTGTGAGCCACAGGTGGTATTTCTGTTTTACTGCCACCTGGCGAGCGACATACTGGCAGCGAAATGGCTTATTGGCGGGTACCCAGGATGCGGCATCGCTATCCCGCTTCTGTTGATTGGCGGGGCCATCGACGGCCAAGAGGTTGAGGGGGTCATTGGCAAAGTCCTGCCGAACCTCGGGCGGGAGTTGCTGTGCCCCCTTTTGCCAGGCGTCGCTTAAGGCTACGACATGGTCGATTTGAACGGCAGAAGAGGTATCGCGGCCACGCTGGAACTCAATCATCGTGCCGGTATAGGGATCCAGTAATTGCCCTGAAAGCACGACGCAATCGTGGCTATTTGGTTTGTACTCCTTATTAATAAGGTCACGATTCAAAATATCGTTTCGCGTGTCACATCCGTTGTGCCCAAACTCGGCAGAGACGTCGTCGCTCCAACGTTGCCCGAACTCATCGCGCGCATAGCCGGTTTTCGGTGCGCGCCCTTTTACCTCCAGCTGGTTGAGGGCGCTACGGATGCCGTCGATAGGCGATGTGCCGGGCGCTGGGGTGTCCGGGGCGGCGGGGGCGTGGGGCACTTCGGGAATCTCGGGCGCGGGTTCCTCTGGCTCGGGCGTAAATGCGGGTGCCGGTGCCGGGCTGTATGACTGGCTCTCTGGAGTGGGGGCTGTGGGAGCCGTGCAGCCGCTGAGGATTGTCGCTGCGCCGATAAGGAGGGCGAGGCCCTGCAGTGGCGAGCGGAAACGACGGTTGGCGAGCATGGAGCTAACCATAGCGGTGGGGGCGGATTGGGTATGGAGAGAGGTGTGCTAAAGAATCGAACAATTGTGCGTAGTTAGCGGGGGTGGTAGCTCGATTAGGGGGTTATGGCGTTAAAGCGGGTAGTAAAAGCCCGGTTTTAGTCGAACGGGAAGGGTGTTCTAGCTCCTTCGGGGGTGGGTAAATATAGCTAGTTCCCTAAATACGTATTGCAATACGCCTAGGTGAAAGTGCATTGTTAAAACAGTTGGAAATATAGATAACCCGTGTCCCCCAATTGGCACATTGCACCTACAAGGGGAAAACAGCCATGACAGCTAAGACAGCCATGACTCTGACCGAAACAGCGACCACATTGCCTCGTGGTCCTCAGAGGGAAGGTCTCTACCACCCGTCGAACGAACATGATGCGTGTGGCGTGGCCTTTGTTGCCGACATTTACGGTCGCCAGACTCATGACATTGTCGAAAAGGGCATTCAGGCACTGGTCAACCTCGACCACCGCGGTGCCGCCGGCGCTGAGAAGACCACCGGCGACGGTGCCGGCATTCTCATTCAGGTTCCGGATGCCTACTACCGTGCTGAGCTGAGCAAGGAAGGCGTTATTTTGCCGCCGGCCGGAACCTACGCCACCGGTATTGCGTTCCTGCCGCAGTCGCGCATGGCCACCCTCGATGCCATCCGGGCTATTGAAGACATCTGCGCCGAAGAGGGCATCGAGATCTTGGCATGGCGCGATGTGCCGATTAACGCTGACGGGCTTGGCCAGATGGCTCGCCAGGCTATGCCGGTGCTGCGTCAGCTCTTCGTTACCGCGAAGAACTACGAGGGTCGCCAGCTCAGCAATATCGATCTCGACCGCAAGATGTTCTTCCTGCGTAAGCGCTGCGAGCGTGAGCTGGGTGAACAGGGCGCCGGCGAGGGCTCTGGTGGCGACACCGTGTATTTCCCGTCGCTGTCCAGCCGCACGATCGTCTACAAGGGCATGCTGACTACTCCGCAGCTGAAGGATTTCTACCTTGACCTGCAGCAGAAGGAAGTCACTTCCGCGCTCGCCATCGTGCACTCGCGCTTTTCCACGAACACTTTCCCGTCCTGGCCGCTGGCACATCCGTACCGCTACGTCGCTCACAATGGCGAAATCAACACCGTGCGCGGCAACGAGAACTGGATGCGCGCCCGCGAGTCGCTGATTCGCTCTGGCAAGCTGGGCAACATCGACCGCGCGCTGCCGGTGTGCGACCCCAACGGTTCTGACACTGCGCGTTTCGACGAGGCCCTGGAGTTACTGCATCTCGGTGGTCGTAGTCTCCCGCATGCGGTCATGATGATGGTTCCGCAGGCCTGGGAGCACGACGACAATCTCAGCCCGCAGGTTCGCGCGTTCTACGAGTACCACGCCTGCCTGATGGAGTCGTGGGACGGCCCCGCTGCCATCTGCTTTACCGACGGCCAGGTCATCGGTGCCACCCTGGATCGCAATGGTCTGCGCCCGGGGCGCATCTGGGTGACCGACGAGGGCCTGGTGGTGATGGCCTCCGAAGCTGGTGTCCTGGATATCCCGCCGGAGCAGATTGTGCAGCGCACGCGCGTGCAGCCGGGGCGCATGTTCCTGGTGGACATGAAGGCCGGTCGCATTATTGAGGACAAGGAGATTAAGTCCACGCTGGCCGCCACCGGTCCATACGAGGAATGGATCAAAGAGGGCCTGGTCGACATCACCGACCTGCCACGAGAGCGCTACCAGTACATGCCGCATGCCCGCGCGGTGTTGCGGCAGCGCGTCTTCGGCATCACCGAGGAAGACGTTGACCTAATCATCCGCCCGATGGCACTCACCGGCGCGGAGGGCCTGGGTTCGATGGGCTCAGACACGCCGATTGCGGCACTGTCCAACCGCCCTCGCATGCTGTTCGACTTCTTCTCGCAGCGGTTCGCGCAGGTTACCAACCCGCCGTTGGACTCGCTGCGCGAAAAGTCCATCACCAGCATGAATACGTTGCTGGGTGCAGAGACCAACATCCTGGAGCCCACCGCCGATGCCGCCCGTCGCATCCGGCTTGAGCATCCAATCCTGGACAACCACGACTTTGTCACCCTGTGCCAGGCGGGCAAGAACGAGGAGTACTCCGAGTTCCGTGCCGAGGTCATCTCTGGCCTGTACCCGGTCGCCCGCGGTGGCCGTGGCCTGCGCAACGCTATCCGTCGTGTTCGCCGTGAGGTCTCTGAGGCCATTGACCGTGGTGCCCGACTGATTGTGCTGTCTGACCGTGAGTCCAACGAGCGCTTTGCCCCCATCCCGTCGCTGCTGCTGACCTCCGCGGTCCACCACCACCTGGTGGAGGAGCGCACTCGCACGCGCGCCAGCCTCATCATTGAGGCTGGCGACGCCCGCGAGGTGCACCACATGGCCATGCTGCTGGGCTTTGGCGCCGATGCCATTAACCCGTACATGGCTTTCGAAACCATCGATGAGCTGCGCATGAAGGACCAGCTCGGAGCTCTGACGTTGGATCAGGCCTGCTCGAACTACTGCAAGGCTGCCTCCAAGGGCGTGCTGAAGGTCATGTCCAAGATGGGTATCGCCTCACTGCAGTCCTACCGTGGCGCTCAGCTGGCCGACACCGTCGGTCTGTCGCAGGAGTTCCTGGACGAGTACTTCACCGGCGCTGTTTCTCCGCTGGAAGGTATTGGTCTCGACGAGGTCGCAGAAGATGTTGCCGCGCGCCACCGCAGCGCATTCCTGCCGCGCCCGGAAGAGCAGGCACACCGCGAGCTGGATCTCGGGGGCGAGTACAAGTGGCGTCGCGAAGGCGAGTACCACCTGTTCAACCCGGAGACCATCTACACGCTGCAGCATGCCACCCGCACTGGTCAGTACGCGGTCTTCCGCGACTACACCAACAAGGTCGATGCGCAGACCAAGCAGCTGGCAACTCTGCGCGGCATGCTCGAGTTCGCCTCGGACCGCGAGCCAATCGACATTGAAGAGGTCGAACCGGTCTCGAGCATCGTCAAGCGTTTCTCCACCGGCGCAATGAGCTATGGCTCCATCTCTGCGGAGGCACACGAGACGCTGGCCATCGCTATGAATCGCCTGGGTGCGATGTCCAACTCCGGCGAGGGCGGCGAGGACCCAGACCGTTTCGAAATGGAGGCCAACGGCGACTGGAAACGCTCTGCCATCAAGCAGGTCGCATCGGGCCGCTTCGGTGTGACCAGCCACTACCTGTCCAACTGCACCGACATCCAGATCAAGATGGCCCAGGGTGCAAAGCCCGGCGAGGGTGGCCAGTTGCCACCGAACAAGGTCTACCCGTGGATCGCGGAGGTCCGCATCACCACCCCGGGCGTGGGGCTAATCTCGCCGCCACCGCACCACGACATCTACTCAATCGAGGATCTGGCACAGCTCATCTACGACCTCAAGAACGCCAATCCGCGCGCCCGCATTCACGTCAAGCTCGTCTCCGAGCAGGGCGTGGGTACCGTCGCCGCTGGTGTCTCGAAGGCGCATGCCGACGTCGTGCTGATCTCCGGCCACGATGGCGGCACTGGTGCCTCGCCACTGACCAGCCTCAAGCACGCCGGCGGTCCGTGGGAGCTGGGGCTCGCTGAAACCCAGCAGACCCTGATGCTCAACGGGCTGCGCGACCGCATCCGCGTGCAGTGCGATGGCCAGCTCAAGACCGGTCGTGATGTCGTGGTCGCGATGTTGCTGGGTGCTGAGGAGTTTGGTTTTGCTACCGCTCCGCTGGTGGTTGAGGGCTGCGTCATGATGCGCGTCTGCCACCTGGACACCTGTCCAGTTGGTATTGCCACCCAGAATCCGAAGTTGCGGAGCAAGTTCACCGGCCGTGCCGAGCACGTGGTCAACTTCTTCACCTTCATCGCCCAGCAGGTCCGTGAATACCTCGCTGAGCTGGGTTTCCGCACCATCGATGAAGCGGTCGGACATGCCGAGTGCCTGCGTCCGCGCAAGGATCTCGACAACCTTCCGCGCGTCGCAAAGCTTGACCTGGAGCGAATCCTGCACGTTGCCGAAAGCCCCTTCTTTGCGGACCAGGATTCCTACTGCACGAAGGCGCAGGACCACGGCCTTGAGGGCGCGTTGGATGAGCGCCTCATCGACGAAGCGCAGCCCGCGCTGCGTACGGCGCGCGCGAATGGGCTGGCGCCGACACCGGTATCGCTGCACCACGCCATCAGCAATGTGAACCGTTCCGTGGGCACGCGCCTGGGGTATGAAGTCACCAAAGTCGCAGGTAAGCAGGGGCTTGCCGACGACTCCATCGTCGTCAACCTGCTCGGTTCCGCCGGTAACTCGCTGGGTGCGTTCCTGCCGGCCGGTGTGACCATCAAGCTGGAGGGCGATGCCAACGACTTCGTCGGCAAGGGCCTGTGCGGTGGCAAGATTGTGGTTCGACCTTCACGTTCGGCCCCGCCGACCGCGGATGTGGCTACCGACACCATTGCCGGCAATGTCATTGGTTTTGGTGCCACCAGCGGTGAGATCTTCGTCCGCGGCACTGTCGGTGAGCGCTTCTGCGTGCGTAACTCCGGTGCTACGGCCGTGGTCGAGGGCATCGGTAACCACGGTTGCGAGTACATGACCGGTGGCCGCGTCGTAGTGGCGGGCCCGGTCGGTCACAACTTCGGCGCCGGTATGAGTGGCGGTATCGCTTACCTGCTGGATAACGAGGCGACGCGGGCGAACATCAACACCGAGCTGGTCGATATTGTGCCGCTCGATGATGAGGACATCAGCTGGTTGGAGGCCACGCTGTCGAAGCACCGCAAGCTCACGGGTTCTAAGACTCGGTTCCCGGCTGCACAGTTCATCAAAATCATGCCGCGTGATTACGCCCGAATTCTCGACGTAGTCGCGAAGGCAAAGGACAACGACGCTGACATCAACGAAGCAATCATGGAGGCAGTAACCAATGGCTGATCCGAAGGGGTTCATGAAATTCCAGCGCGAAGAGCCTGCTCATCGCCCGGTTCCGCTGCGTCTGATGGACTGGAAAGAGGTCTATGAGGAGGCTAGCAACGAGCAGGTGCAACAGCAGGCGACCCGCTGTATGGACTGTGGTGTGCCGTTTTGTCACTCGGCCTGCCCGCTGGGCAACATCATTCCGGAGTGGAATGACCTGGTTCGTCAGAACCGCTGGCACGAGGCTTTCGAGCGCTTGCACGCCACCAACAACTTCCCGGAGTGGACGGGCCGCCTGTGCCCGGCACCGTGTGAGGGCGGTTGTGTGCTCGGCATCAATGATGATGCCGTGACCATTAAGAACATCGAGCTGGCCATCGTTGAACGCGGCTTCGATGAGGGCTGGGTGCAGCCGATTGTGCCGACTTTCGACACCGGCCAACACATCGCTGTCATCGGCTCCGGGCCGGCGGGCCTTGCTGCAGCACAGCAGCTGACTCGCGCCGGGCATGATGTCACGGTCTTCGAGCGCGACGACAAGATTGGTGGTCTGATGCGCTACGGCGTGCCGGACTACAAGATGGAGCAGCGTTTCCTCGACCGTCGTCTCGAGCAGATGGAAATCGAGGGCACTGAGTTCCGCACCAACATCTCACCGACGGCTGCTGACCTGGCCGAATTCGATGCAGTGGTCCTAGCTACCGGCGCGTCACTGGCCCGCGACCTGCCTGTCGATGGCCGTGATTTGGAGGGTATTCACCAGGCTATGGAGTACCTGCCGGGTGCCAACCGCGTTGCCGCAGGCGAGCTCGACACCCCGCCGATTGATGCGAAGGGCAAGAAGGTCGTTGTCATTGGCGGCGGTGACACCGGCATTGACTGCTTCGGTACCGCGCTGCGCCAGGGAGCGGCGTCCGTCACGCAGTTCGATATTCGCCCGCGTGCGCCGAAGTCCCGTGCGGCGTCGACTCCGTGGCCGATGTATCCGCTGGTCTGGCGTGTGGCGACTGCCCACGAAGAGGGCGAGTACACCATCACCGGTTCCGAACCACCAGAGGTTACCGAGGCACTCGGCTTCAACGCTCGCGTCACCGGCGAGACCCTGGGCAAGCGCGTCTTCAACGTCAACACCGTCTCCTTCCACGGCGAGGACGGTCACGTGACCGGCCTGTCCGCCAACGAGGTCGAGGTCATCGATGGCAAGCGTGTGCCCATGGAGGATACGGATTTCGAGCTCGACGCCGACCTAGTTCTCATCGCGCTGGGCTTCTCCGGTCCGGAGCGCGGCGGTCTGCCCCATGAACTGGGGATTCAGTTCAACGATCGCGGTGTGATGATGCGTGACGACGACTACCTCGCCGTGCGCAGCGACATCGAGCAGAACTTCGACGGTCCGGTGTTCGTGGCCGGTGACAATGGCCGCGGGGCCAGCCTGATTGTGTGGGCTATCGCCGAAGGTCGCGCCTGCGCCGAGGCCGTGGACCAGTACTTGATGGGCGAGTCCAATCTGCCGCGCGCTGTCGAGCCGGAGGATGCTCCAATTAAGTTGTAAACCCTGGTTTAGTTCACCACTATGTTGCCGCGTGCCCCCATTTCGGCATGCACCATCTGGTGGTCGACAAAGCGGTACGTGCCAGGCTCCGGGGATTCGGCCTCAACATAACCACCCTGCGCGGCACCGAGGTCAAGGGCTTGGGCACCGCCCACGCCGTCGTCAAGCAAAAGCGCGCCCTCCTTGTACACGCGATGGAACTGCGTGCCGACGATATGGAAGCTCGTGCCCTTGTTGGGGCCGGCGGCAAGTACCCAGAAACGTACCGTCTCACCTGCGCGAATGCGAATTGGGTGGGTGAGATACTGGTCGGGGTAGCCGTTGAACTTGTAGATATCGGGGTCCTCGGCCATGGTCTTGTCGGCGTCGGGGCCGTCCTCGCCCCAGTAGCTTTCCGACTGCACCAGAAGAACCTCGTGGTCAACATCAGTGAGATTCGGTGGGTCGATGATGACGGCACCGTGCATACCGGCAGCGATGTGCATGGACATGGGCATGGTTGCGCAGTGGTACATCCAGATGCCCGCGCGGTCAGCACGGAAGCGGTACTCAAGCTTCTCACCAGGGGCGATGTCGCGCATTGGCTCGTCCGGCGAAACAATGCCGGCGTGAAAGTCGATGGAGTGACTCATGGTGCCGTCATTAATGAGCGTGACGACGAACTCGTCGCCCACCTTGCCGCGCAAAGTTGGCCCCAGCGGTTTGCCGTTGAATACCCAATGCTGCTGCTCGACGCCAGGGGCAGCGTAGCCGGTGAATTCGCTGGCCCGCAGCGTGACGTGGTGAACCGTGGCGTCCTCGGCGGGCTCTAACATCGGGTTGATGGTGGGGGAGTCCGGACCGGGCTGTTCGCCGACATTCCCGAGTGCGCCTGGCGTTGCGTGGTCGGAGTGGCCGCTGTTCCCGGTGCGGTGTGAATGATTCGAGCCACCTGCATTGACCGTGAGCGTCATGCCCATCTGGCGGTGACCAGCAATGGTGCACCAGCCGTCAATGTCACCGGGAACAACCGGCACTTCAATGGTGGCGGAGTTGCCAGGGGCGACACGTCCGGTGTCCTCGCCGGTGGCCAAGCGCAGATCGTGGACCTGGGAATCAGCGTTGACCATGGTGATGACCAGTCGGTCGCCGGGGTTCGCCTCTATAACGTTCGGGGTATAGGTCATATCGTTGGCAGTAACCGTCACCTCGACGGTATCTCCGGTGGACGCAACATCACCGGTGGTTTCAATGCTTCCTGTACCGCCACCGCCACCGCTCAGCGCAACGCCGACGGTTACTACCAGGCCCAATACAGCCAGAGCAGCGGTCGTTTGAGCACCGAGTCGACGTGCAGTTGCATGCAGTTCGACCGGTTTCGGCGGTGCTTCCTTGTTCGCCCGTGCCTTCTGACTCTCTTTTAACGCACCAATCTGAGCCTTCGCGGCACGGCCGACAAGTGGCAGATAAGACACCAAGGCAAGGGAGACCATTGCGGAGACCGCCACTTTGGTCCAGGAAGGCAGCGGCATTAGCCACAGTGCCAGACCAATATTGATGGTTGACCAGCGGAATGCGCCCGCGCGGTCAAGTTCCTTCATACCGGCAGAGACTGGGCCAGCACCTCCGCCGATGGTGGCGGGCAAGAGTTGGCTCATCATGCCGATAAGCAACTGGGCGCCGAAACCGATTACCAGCGGCAGCGTGAGGGATGAGATTACGAAGCCGTCGTCAAGCGCCTTGACTGTGGCGACTGCGAGTGTGCCGATTAGCCAGACGACTGCAGCTGCAGCAGACAACGCCGGGTAGCTGAGGCGGTCGCGCGGGTCTTTAGCGACAGTCATGACGTTGTGTGCCCACGGGATGGCGGCTATGACCCAGCCGATAGTGATAATGCCAAGGCCGACGGAGTCCAACCAGTTGAAGCTGGTCAGTGCACCGATCGCAGTAATTGCGATACCTATGAGCTGTACTGCTAGTGCCAGCTTCGGGCGGGAATGCGGCGACATCCGGGTTCGCCACAGCGCTGGGAACATGGTGATGAGCGTGCCGCAGGCCGCGAGCCCGAGGAAGCCAATGAGGTTGACGGTTTCGTGTGCCAGTAGGAGGTCGTCGTGAAGCGCTTTGCCCTTAGGAGATGCGAGGATGGCGCCGAGTGCAGCGCCGATGGGCAGTAGGCATGCCGACGCGACGTAGTGTGCAACGGAGATGGCGAATGGCCGATCGCGCTTCGCTACCAGGTCGCGTCCGAGGGAAAACGCATGCCATGCGACGGCGACGCCGACGACCGTCGCGCCGGTGGTGGTCACTGGCCACCAGTCACCGAGCTTGCCGACGACCGTCGCGACAATACCTACGTTGAGCAGGTAAATATTTGCCAACTGAATCTTCCGATTGCCAACGGGCACGTCGATTTTCAGTAGCTTTTCGGTGAAGTGGCGGCCCCAGATGAGGATGGAGTTGGTGACGGCGCCGAGGGTAAAGAGATGCACCAACAGCCAACGGCCATCGGCGACGAAAGGGTGAATGAGTGCTGCCACAATGATGGAGGCGAACCACCAGCGCACTGGCATACCGGCCTTGCGATGCCAGGACATGCGGCGCTTCTTGCCAGGCTTAGTAGGCGGTTTGGTTGTGGGGGATTGGGGTTCTGGTGTGGCGTGCGACGACATATATCAATAATACGCATACTGGGTGCGCATTTAATATGGGCGCATGTAAGAGTGCTTTTATTTGGTCGGGTCTTCGCCGTTTTTGTGGGCCTGCCAGAACTGTGTGGTCTTCTGTGTCTGACCCATCCGGTTTTGAATCAGCATCAGGGTAGTAAGGAAGGGCTTCCGGGTGATGAAAGCGCGTGCCCGACGCGTTGATGATGTGCTCACGGGGAAGTGTAACCCTTTTGTCAAAAACGATTGTTTGAGTATTCACGCAAATACTTCCTTGAATAAACATCTCAATAAAGAGGTGATCGTGCATTAATTGCAATCGTCAGGAAGTGGTTACGTTAGAAGCTAGTTTGTACAGCTAGTTAGATGAATGTAAACAGATTGAAGCTTCAGTAAACAGTTGGTGAAACGTTGTTTTACCAGGGAGAATGATGAGTGGTAAAGGTGGCTTTTTGGCTACCCGAACGATGGGGTAGCCCTTTGTAGTAGGGGGCTGTAAATGTAGTTCATATCGCATAGTATGCCAAGCCTGTGGAACGCATTGTGCGTAAGAAAATTTAACCAGCAGTAAAAGGCATAAGAATGTTTATCCGAGACTGGAAGCAGCTCGCCTGGTGCGTATTTGACGTACTCGCCTGGCTGATTGCGCTGTCCGCCGCTAACGGAATCGTCCGCGGTGAATTGGTATCTTTCTCTGAAATATCAGGCACTAATTTTTTGGTTGTCGCTGTCGCCGTGGCCGTCATCGTCCTGCTCGGCCTGCTGCTCGGGGAGTACACCAACCCGCAACGCGTATGGCCCGGCAGTCGAACTGAAGATATTGTTCTGCTGAGCATCAGCATGGGCGGTGCTACCGCAGCCACTGGCTTGGCTCAAATCCTGAAGACCTTCCCGGAAATTGCGTGGTACGTTCCGTTCGCCGGTGGCTGTGTCGCAACTTTGGCAAGTATCTATACCCGAACTCTCGCTCGCTGGATTACCAACAACTTTGGCTCCCGTCAGACGGATGACCGCTTGATCGTTCTCGGTGCAGGCCGTCGAGCCAAGTTCTTTATTAACAGCCTTACGGATTCCGGTATCTCCCGTGAGAACCGCTTCCACTTGGTTGGAATCGTCGATCCCAAAGAAAGCCGCGAGAACCATATTTCTCGTATCCATGGTCTCCGCGTGATTCGTGGAATTGATCAGCTGGGTGAGCTCGCATCGCGCACTTCGGCGCAGTCGGTCATCATTGCTACTGATGAGCCACTGTCCACTGAGTGCATCAACGTCCTCAACCACATTTGTGAGGAATCGTCCCTGCGCCTGCTCATTCTGCCGCCGGTGGAGGAGTATTCGCGCCACCGTGGTGCTGTCGCTACCTCGCAGGTGCGCGAAATTAACATCGCCGACCTCATTGGCCGTCAGCCTCTGCACCTGGATGAATCCAAGGTCGCTTCCATAATCCGCGGTAAGAAGGTGCTGGTCACCGGCGCTGGAGGTTCTATCGGTTCCGAAATCTGCCGACAGGTTCACCGCTTTGAGCCGGCAGAACTGATTATGCTGGATCGCGATGAGGGCGGCTTGCATGCCACGCAGCTGTCGCTGACGGGTTCGGCGCTTCTCGACGGCTCCGATACCGTCCTGGCTGATATCCGTGACGCGGAAATGCTGACGCAAATCTTCACCGAGCGCAAGCCCGATGTTGTCTACCATGCTGCAGCTCTCAAGCACCTGCCGCTGCTGGAGAGCTACCCTGCAGAAGCAGTTCAAACCAATGTCATCGGAACTCAGAACGTCCTGGATGCAGCGGCTGGGGCCAACGTTTCAACCGTTATTAATATTTCCACGGACAAGGCTGCGAACCCGGCCTCGATTCTGGGTGAATCCAAGCGCGCTGCGGAACGTCTGACTGCGCACATGGGGAAAACTCACGAAGGTGTCTGGGCATCTGTCCGCTTCGGTAACGTGTTTGGCTCGCGCGGTTCAGTCATTACGACTTTCCAGCGTCAGATTGAAGAGGGCGGCCCGGTGACGGTGACGCATCCTGACGTTCAGCGCTACTTCATGACCATTCCGGAGGCATCGCAGCTGGTGCTGCAGGCTACCGTTATTGCAGAGTCCGGTGAGACTCTGGTGCTGGAGATGGGTAAGCCGGTCAAGATTGCTGAGCTGGCGGAGAACTTGATCAGGCTCCATGACGCAGACGTAGAGATTGTCTACACGGGCCTTCGCGAAGGTGAGAAAATCTCCGAAGACTTGGTTGATGACCGCGAGGTTCCCAAGATCGGTGATCGTCATCCGCTAATCACTGAGGTACGTGTTGAGCCGGAACGGCTGAATTCGCGGATTCTCCCGTGCACACATAATCACGATGCTGCACGTCGTTGGCTTGCAGAGCACGGTGGGGCGCAAAGCAGTATTGAGGCGCATCCCACCGGTGCACAATCACTTGCAACCGTTAGTGCGAAAGCAAAGAAGTTAGGATGACTCCCCACCGTGACAACTACCAGCTCCTCTAACTCCGGGCAGCTGGCGCAAAGAGTTCGAACAGTTGCGACGATTTCGGCAGCTTCAGCGCTCGCCGCAGTCGTCGCCTTTGTGGTCAGTATTCTTTCCGCGCGAGTGCTGGGGCCCGCTGGTCGAGGCGAGGTCGCTACCGTTTTGCAGTTCGCCTATATTGTGGCGCCATTCGTCGGCTTTGGGGCCGATCGGCTTTTGCTGCGCCGCGATGATTACGACCACGGTCTCATTCCGAGTGGTTACGCCATGACCGTGGTCGCTCTGATTGCCTGCGCCATCGCAGGAGTCGTCTACGGACCGTGGACGGCAATGGCCGGCATTGTCGCCTTGGTTACCGTGTCATTTTCCATGGTTCGTGCGATGGCCATCAGCCGCCATCGAGTGTCCTTCTTCGTCGCAGTATTCGTCGGCTTCCAGGGCTCAGTGCTGCTGATTAGCACTGCGCTGTATTTCGCTGGAGTCGAGGACTGGCGCTGGTGGGCTGCGGCCTACATCTTCCCGGCGCTGCCCCTGGCAATCTGGTCGCTGGCGAAGTCACGCGAGCATACCGATTCCCGTGTCGGCGGAGTGGTAGAGACGGCTCGTACAAATGCCCCGTTCATCGCATCGGGTCTCGGACCGCTGACGACCACACGCTTGGGGCGCGTTTTACTGCCGGCGCTGGCCTCGCCGGCGTCGTTAGGCCTTTTCGTGGTCGTGGCGACGGCGACAGAGCCGCTGTACTGGGTCGCGCAGTCAGTCGCCGATCAGCGCACCAGCGACCAGAGGGGTCGCGAACTCACCCCGTCTCGTGTGCTCCGACACCTTGGCATAGTCACTGCAGCGTACGGCGCGCTTGGTGCGCTCGGTGGTATGGCACTCTACTTCCTCATCGTGCCGGTATTCGGCCATGAGTTTGAGCCTGCTCGGGAGTTGGTGCTGCCACTGACTATCGCGGCCGTGGTGCTCGGCTGCTACCGACACCTGTGCGGTGAAATTCTCGGCAGCGACAATCCCCGTCGAATTGGCCGAGTGGAGCTCATTTCCGCCGTTATCGCTGTCATTTGTTACCCGATTGGCATTCTTCTCGGAGACGCCCTCGGTCTCGCGTGGACCAGCGCAGTTGTCTACTTTGCAGCAGCCGTTGTTGCCGCAGTGGCGTTGATGCAGCCGAGCAGAGGCCCGAAAAATCCATCAACCACCAACGAAGAACTTCCCGTCGACGTAATCGAGGAAAGCTAAACAATGCGAATCACTTATATCCACCAGCACTTTGTTCTCCCCGGTGAGCCGGGTGGTTCCCGACCCTACGAGTTTGCCCGCCGAATGGCCGCTGCAGGCCACGAGGTGACAATGATCTGTGGTCGCGATGAGGCCATGGATAAAACGGTCGATGGCATCCACGTGCGTCGTTTAGCGATTCCGTACCGCAATGAAATGTCGAAGCGCGAGCGCATCGTCAGTTTCTTCAACTTCCTGGTGCGCGCCTCCGCGGTTGCTGCCCGTGTGCCTGCCGACGTGATTTACGCGTCCTCGACTCCGCTGACTGTGGCGGTTCCGGGAATTGTGGCGAAGTTTACCCAGCGTGCGCCGTTGGTGGCGGAGATCCGTGACCTGTGGCCAGAGGTGCCAATCAAGTTGGGCTACCTCAATAATCCGGTGGCGATTTTCCTGGCCAAGCAACTGGAGAAGGCATTTTATGCGGCATCGAGCGAGGTCGTGGCGCTGTCGCCGTCGATGGCCGATGGCGTCAAAGAGGTAGCTCCGAAGAAGTGCGTGACTGTCATTCCGAATGCGTCGGACTTTGAGCGTTTTGATGTCCCGGTCGAGCAGCGTGCAGCTTTCCGTAAGGAGCAGGGCTGGGGCGATGACGTGGTGGCGGTCTACGCTGGTGGTTTTGGCATGTCCTACCAGCTGGAGTGGCTTGTGGATTTGGCGGCGCAGCTGCGTCGTGATGGCGTGGAGAATGTGCGCTTTGTCCTGCTGGGGCAGGGAAGCGACTCGGATGCGTTGTACCAGCGCGCTGAGAACGCTGGCCTCGATGCCGATGCGATGTTCCTCGGCCGTCAGCCGAAGGAAGATGTCGCCAAGTACGTGTCTGCCGCCGATATCGCGCTATCGCCGCTGCGTGATGACCCCTGCCTGGAGGGCAATTCCCTGAACAAGGTCTTCGATGCCATGGCCGCATCGCGTCCGGTGGTGTTCAACCACGGTGGCTGGCTGGAGGAAGCCGCAACCGAGCACGATGCCGGCTGGCGTCTCTCGCGCGATATTCCGACTGCGGCCAAGCGATTCGCTGAGATCATCTCCGACCGCGATGAGATGCGCGCAGCGGGACAGCGAAACCGCGAACTGGGTGAGAAGCGTTTTGCTCGTGACAGCCTGTACAACCAGCTCATCGAGGTACTCAACCGCGTTCGAAAGGTTCAGAAGTAATGACTAACGCCGACACTAACAAGCCCAATGAGCGGATCTTTCTTTCGCTCGCGACAGTCACCGAAGCAGAAGAACAGGCCGTCGTTCGTGCACTCCACTCTGGTTGGGTGGCTCCGTTGGGTCCCGAGGTAGACGCGTTTGAAGCGGAGATTGCCAAGCGCTGCGGTGTTGAGCACGCGCTCGCGCTGTCGTCTGGAACTGCTGGCCTGCACTTGGCGCTGCTCGCGCTGGGGATTGGTGAAGGTGACTACATTCCGGTTTCCACCATGACCTTCGCGGCCACGACCAACGCCATTGCTTACGTTGGTGCTACGCCGGTGTTCGTCGATGCCGCAGAGGACGGAAACATCGACCCTGAGCTGCTGCTCGGCACCGTCGATGAGCTGCTTGCCGAGGGCAAGAGCGTTCCCGCCGTGATGATTGTGGACCTCTTTGGCCGCTGCGCCGATTACCCGGCCTTCGCGCCACGCCTGGAAGAACTCGGCATCGCGCTCATCGAGGACGCCGCCGAGGCGCTCGGTGCCAGCGTCCATGGTCAGCCGGCCGGCAGTTTCGGCCGTGCCGCCGCGCTGTCTTTCAACGGCAACAAAATCATGACCACCTCCGGCGGTGGCATGCTGCTGTCCGATGATGCCGATCTCATCGCTCGCGCGCGCTACCTGTCCACCCAGGCGCGTCAGCCCGTCGCTTGGTACGAACACACCGAAATCGGCTACAACTACCGACTTTCCAATCTCCTTGCCGCACTGGGGCGGGCGCAGCACTCGCGTCTGGACGACATGATCGCTCGCCGCCGCCAGATTCGTGATGCGTACATCGATTTGCTCGCCTCGCTTGACGACGATGCCCCTGGTAAAGGTACCCGCTTGCTCTCTGACTCCGACGAGCGTTTCACCGAGAACTGCTGGCTGACCTCAATTGTGTTGCCGCAGGAGGCCGTCGATAAGGGCGTCCTGAGCCCAGACAGCGTGGTTGCAGCACTGGGTGAGGCCAACATTGAGGCTCGTCACCTGTGGAAGCCCATGCACCTACAGCCGGTGTATGAAGGCGCGCGAGCGACCATCAACGGCACCGCTGAGAATCTTTTCTCCCGTGGCATTACTCTTCCTAGTGGTCCGGCGCTGGACGATGACGACGTCGCGCGGGTGATAGGTGTTTTGAAGGAAGTGCTGGGATGACTTCTACAGAGGTAGCTGGAGAAACTGTAAAACAGCGAAAACCAATACTGCAGTCGCTGTTTATTGTGGTGGCCGCGGGAATGTTTGCTGGTGTCCTCTACGTTGGCGACACGACGATGAAGGACGTCTCTTCGGCGCTTCCTAATCTCTCTCTTGCATTGCCGATTTTGGTAATCGTTGCAATCCTTACCGCCATCGGCACCCCAGAAGCGCAGCGCCAGAGTTGGCTGAATGCGATGAAAGGCGCTGGCAATGTAAAGCAGTGGCCGATGGCCGTGTGGGCATTAGTGGCTTTCTATGCCTGGTTGTTCTGGATGATGCTGTCCGGACTGTGGGCCCCCGAAGCTGCCGAAGTTGCTCCTGTCGTTACTGCGTTGATAACGCTTGGGCTCATCGCCACGATGTCAGCAATACTGTTCTATTTGCATCCTCAGGCACTGGTATGGCTGTGGTTAGCAGTAGTCATTTGCTCGCTTATTTTTCTCTACGGTGGCATTACTGGTCCGAAATATGTCGGGCGCATGACGGCGTTCGGCGGTGGACCGAATGTCTTTGCCCGTTTCATGCTGTACGGCATCGCGGCAGCTGTGTTTTTCATGCTGTGGCGTAAGTTCATGTGGGCAGTTCTCTTGTTTGCTGCACCATTTGCTTACGGTCTCGTTGCGTCGGGAAGCCGCGGTGTACTGGTTGCTACCACCGTGGTAGTCCTCTTTACCGCAATAGCTGTGTTTTTTCACTGGGGTTGGAAGTGGGCGACTGTTTTTTACGTCGCAGTCGCCGCAGCGGTCGCGTATGGATACTCGCGGTTCATCGCAGGTACCGAGATTGAAGAGTACTTTAAGACGCGCTTTATCCAGTTGACCTTCGAAAAAGAACATGATTCCGGACGCGGTTATCTCCATGATGAAGCTTTCCGAATCATGGGTGAACACCGCATCTTTGGTGGAGGCCTGCATAGCTTCGTTGTGCTGTCGACACCGAGGTCTTCACGTCCACTGGAGCATCCGCACAATATCTTCTACACAGTCGGATCTGAAGCGGGTGTCATAGGTATCGGTCTGTTTGTGATTGTGCTGGTTGTGCTGGCAATCGCCTGTCGCCACCTATTCAAGTTTCTTCAAGCTGGTCTGACCGCAGCTGTGGCGTTAGCGGTTCTTGTGGCACAGGTTTTTTCCGGCTACTACTACGATTCCCGTTCGCTATGGCTATTTGGCTTTGCAGCAGCATTTACAATGCTGAGCCTACGGCGCCGCGCGCAGGACACAGCATTGGCAGAACCAGAGCTGGAGCCGCAACCAGAACCCGCAGCCGAGCCCGAACCAGTCATGGTCACCGATACCGCGGGGCCGGTTGTGCCGGAGCCGGAGCCAGCGGTGGCCGTCGTCAAGCAAAGTGCGCCTGACAACAAGAATGACAACAGGAAGCTGCGCGTTGCGGCAGCGTCGTTTGCCGCGGCCGGTGTAGTGGGTGCGGTTGGTTGGCTGGTCAGGAACCGTTCCAATGCGGAAGTCGATGCGCGTGCCGAAAAGCTTCTGCGCGAAATGTTCAACGAAAAGTAGGAGATGACCAATGGATTCACTGAGCATCCGCGCGCAACGGGTAATTAAGCGTGGCGTCGACATCGCGGCATCTGCAGCGGGCTTGATTGTGCTGTCGCCAGTTATGGGCGCTACGGCTCTGGCAGTGCGACTTTCCATGGGAAAGCCAGTCCTATTCCGCCAGGAACGCCCGGGCCAGGATGGTGAGCCGTTTAATATCCTCAAGTTCCGGACGATGCACCACGTCAATCCGGCAAAGGGGCTTGTCGACGATGCGTCCCGCCTCACCGAGGTGGGAAAATTCCTTCGGTCCACAAGCTTGGATGAGCTCCCGGAGCTCTTTAACGTTCTGCGTGGCGATATGAGCCTCGTTGGCCCGCGCCCGCTGCGCATGAAGTACCTCGAGCGCTATTCGCCGCGCCAAGCACGCCGCCATGAGGTGCCACCGGGAATTACAGGGCTTGCTCAGGTCTCGGGCCGCAATGGCATCACCTGGGAAGAACGTTTCGAGTACGACGTGCAGTACGTGGATAATTGGTCGCTACTGCTCGATGCAAAGATTCTGCTCGACACTATCTTGGTGGTGCTCAAGCGTGAAGGGATCTCGGAAGAAGGGCAAGTGACTATGACCGAGTTCACCGGTTCGTCGGATGAGAATTCGGCGGAGAAGGACGTCTCGGCTAGCGCAGGTTCTTAATCACACTTGCAGGAACACCGGCGACAACGGTGTAGTCATCGACATCGCTAGTAACTGCGGCTCCGGATCCGATGTACGCTCCCTCGCCAACGGTGAGGCCGGGGTTGATTACGGAGTTGGCTCCTAGTGTGCAGGCCTCGCCAAGCGTGACAAAGCCCGACACGGCATTGAGTGGGAAGATTGTGCAGTAGTCCCGCAGCACCGCATCGTGGCCAATCGTGACATTCATATTGATTTGGGCGTGCTTGCCTACCTCAATATTGCAGGTCAGGCGCGCTCCGGGGCAGATGACCGTGCCCTCTCCGAGCGAGACCAGCGCGCCAATGCTGGTGTCTGGGTGGACCAGAGTCGCAGGCACGAGCCCCTTGGAATCTGCATGCTGTGCAATCGAACGTCGAGCAGCGCCGTTGCCGATTGCGACTGTGTAGTAGACCCCCTCGGGCAAGTCCGCGAGGATTTTGGTTTTGCCCAAGAGTTGCACGCCCATTTTGTGGAAAAAGGTCATATCTGGGGTGCCATCATCAATAATGCCTAGGATTTCCCACTGCGGTGGTAGGCCGTTGGCTGCTGCGTAGTCGTTGATGTCCTTGATGAAGCTGACCACGTTTCGCCCAAAACCACCAGCGCCGACGATGACAATCTTTTCGGTTGTCGCGTTGTTGATCCACTGCTTTGGCATGAGTGTCATTATCCCACTGATAGCCGTATTTAGCCGGAGTGCGTGACCCCGAATCCACCTACCACCAGTAGGTGGGATACCGAAGGCCGCGCAGTCGATTTGCGAGGATGCCAAGCATCACGATCATGATCGACGAAGCGAAAATGAAGCCTATGAAGCGGAAATCGTTGGCAAGCCCATGACCGTGTGGCATCAGCACAGTGACCATAGCGGTAGCGGTGGCAGGGGAGTGCGCCGCGCGAGCAAGAAGCATGAGCGCGAAGGCGACGCCGGCGGCAACCGCTGCAGCAATGATGGTCGAACCCAACATGTGCAGAATTGCGATGCCAGTCGTGCAGCCGATGAGGTGTCCGACCACGACATTTCGTGGCTGAGCCAGAGGCAAGTTGGGCGCACCGACAATAAGCGCCATGGCAGCGCCAATAGGAGGCAGAAATAGCAGGTCAGAGACAGAAGTTGAGATGAGTGCCAGGGTCATCAGCGGCAGGCTCACGGCTACCGAGGCGGCGATAACATGGCGTAGCGGAGGGCGAGGTGGCGCTTCGCTGGCGATCCGGGGCCACTTCGGAGACCGTGAATTAGACATGAGAACGATGTTAGGGTGTGCTGCCTCATCTGCGTCGCGGTTCGAGGTTTTTATTGAAATAGAAGTTTAAATGGGGTGGCTCCCAGGTCTCCCAAGCCTCCAAAGCCGAACCAGACCCGAACCAACCCCGACCATTTTCACCGGGTATGACACACTTAAGGACATGGAGCCTATCGATGTCGCAATCCGGGATGAGTCCATCCGTCTCGGGCAATTCCTGAAGTTGGCAAACCTGGTGGAAACGGGCGGTCTGGCCAAGGAACTCATTGCCGAGGGCCAGGTCAGCGTGAACGGTGAGGTCGACACCCGCCGTGGCAAGGTGCTGCGTCCAGGGGACGTCGTCTCTGTTGCCGGTATGTCGGCACGCGTGGCCACCGCCGATGAAGTCGATGATGACTACTTTGATGAGGCCACCGCCGACGATGACTTTGATCCTGAAAAGTGGAGGAACTTGTAACTCATGCCCGCATTTCCCGCCGAATTTGGCATGCCCCTGCGCGTAGATCTGCTCTCCGCCGCACCGCGTAAGACCGAGCGCTTCTACCGCGGCGTTCTCGGGTGGGCTTATCGCAATACCGCGCCAATCCATGAGGATGCCCGCGAGGCATCCGCTGGTCGCCGCGTTGCCATGCTGTCCGGAATGCCGGTGTCGGTGCTGCTTGAGGCCGATAAGGACGCTGAGGATGCCTTCGTCAACCAGTGGCGCGTGAATTTCCATGTCGACTCCGCCGCTGGTGCCGTCGAGAAGGCGCGTGAGCTCGGCGCCGAGGTCTTCCAGGAACCGACCCCGCTTGTCGACGGATCCACGATGGCTGTCGTTTCCGACCCCGCCGGTGGCCTCATCGGGCTACTGGAACAGCCGGGTGAGCAGGCCTTCATCGCAGCGGGCGAGCCCGGCACACCAGTGTGGTTCGAGCTGGTCGCAGGCCCGGAGGAGACCTTCGAGCAGGTCGCGGACTTCTACCGCAACTTCTTTGGCTGGGAAATCGCAGTGCGCAACAAGAACGAGCACGGCACTTTCGCAGTTGCGATGGAAGACGGGGCGCCGTTCGCTGGCTTGGTAGCCAGCTCGGTTGCTGCACAGACCGATGCGGCAGATAAGAGCTTCGTTGGCTGGCTGGCCTACCTTGGCGTGGAGAACATCGACACCGCTGTCGCCAAGGCTGAGGAACTGGGCGGTTCCGTGCTCGTTGCCCCGCAGACCACCGAGTTCGGCCCGCTGGCAACCGTGCAGGATCCGTGTGGTGCGGCAGTTGTGCTCTGCGAGGTGCCGCTGCCACCGGAAGAAGATATCCGCGAGTCGGACCCACTGGAAGGCATTGACCTCAGCCAGTTCCAGTAGGAGCTAGAGCTCTTCTTCGTCGTCCTCAGGGTCCTGTTTTCCGGTGTAGTTAACGTGTAAAGGATCGTCTTCGTTTTTGGGTGGTTTGCTTACGCACTCGCGAATGCCATCAATGTGTTCGCTAAGGCTATCGGTAATCGGGGCCCACATCGGGTCGAGAATGAAATCTATCCCAGATCTGCGGGCATGTTTGGCTGCAGGGACGAAATCACTGTCGCCCGAAATCATGATGATTTGATTTACATGTCGTTGTTCAGCAAGAGAAGCGATGTCGAGACCGATTCGCATGTCCACTCCTTTCTGAGAAATATCAAGGGTGAAATCATTTTCGGTCAGCTGTGAAACATCGATAGTGCCACGGCAAAGCTTCTTGAGCGGAGCCTCTTTTAGGGTGTACCCACCTTGAGTTTCAAGAGGCTCTCCTCTTCTAATCGCAACCTTTCGTTTTTTAGCCAATGCAGCGAAGAAGTCATTGGTCCAGGTAAAAAGTTCACTTTTACCAAGGTTGACTTGCTGCTGGAGCAATGGGTGATAAACAACCCGCTGTGACGGTGGGCAGTCGTAGTAAAAGATTCGGTACAGTCCAGCGCGCGATTCACGTATATGGCGATGGCAGTACTTGACCAGTTCATCAGCGCGATCTTCTGCGGTCTTATGACCAAACAGTGTTGCCGCACGTTTGCGGTAAAAGCCACCATCAACAAGCACTGCTGTAGTGATCTCGCGTAAAGGCACAGCTCGCGCAGCACTATATCTGTTTCTACTCATATTTCTTGGCCCTCCCCCTATGAGTAATCCCAGTCATCGGCGCTCTCCTTATCGGCGGAGGGTCAACGGCTGGGATTGATAGCAACCACTTTAATTGCGCTTCGTAATCGAGTCAATGCCTACAACCCCAGCTCCGCCCTCACTGCAGCCACAAACTCGCTGGTAGTCGCGGTTCCGCCGAGGTCTGGCGTCGGTGCGGTGCGCGTGACGGCGTAGACGGCCTCGCGCAGCTTGGCTGCGGGCGCAAGTTCCGAGGTCGGATGCCCAAGGTGCTCCGCGCACATTGCCGCAGAGAGCAAAAACGCAGCCGGGTTGGCGATGCCGCGCCCGGCAATGTCCGGTGCCGAACCGTGCACCGGCTCGAAAACCGCAAAGTCGTCGCCAACATTCGCCGACGCCGCCAGCCCCAGCCCGCCAATCAGTCCTGCGCCGATGTCACTGAGGATGTCGCCGATGAGGTTCTCCGCGATGATGACATCAAAGCGCGCCGGGTCGGTCACCAGCTGCATTGCCACGGCATCCGCATTGGCAAAATCGAATGCAACCTGCGGATACTCCTCCGCCACCTCTTCAACTGCCCCGCGAATCACACGCGCAGAGTCCCGCAGGATATTCGGCTTGTCCGCCACCGTCACCGTCGGCGTGGCCTCCGAATCGGGGTTTGCCGCCTGGCGCGCGAGAGCCAACTTGGCCGCCTGTCGCGCAAGGCGGTGCCACGCAAAGGACGTCGTCACGCGCAAAGAAATCGCAACGTCGCCACGCTTATCGACGGCGCGAGCCACCGTCGAGTCCTCCGCCACCTCTGCCCACAGGTGGTGGTGCGGGGAGTCGGTCGGGGTGTCGTAAGGCGGGAGGAGATAGTCGTGACTGTAGAGACCCTCGGTGTTTTCGCGGACGATGGTGAAGTCGGCAGCCGCGCCGGGCAGGGTGACCGGGCGGATGTTGGCGAAGAGGTCGAGGCGCTGGCGCAGCTGGAGAACAGGGGAGCGGTAGGTCAGGCCGGTATCGCGCAGATGCGGTGCTAGTTCTTCCTCAGCCTCGCGAGCGGGCTTGGAGGTAATCGCCGCGAGCAGAGCGGCGTCGCTGCGTCCGAGTGTTTCCCAAGTTTCCTGCGGGACGGGATTGCCGTGCGCGCACCACTGGGACCAGCCAATTTGTGCCTCTGTCAGCTCCCAGTGCGGGAAGACATCGGCGATGAGTCCTCGGCAGGCATCGGTGATTTCGGGGCCGATGCCGTCGCCGGGCAGGAGTGTGATGCGGCGCGGTGCCGCGTCGTTGGCAGTCGCAGGCTGGTCGGTTTCCATGGCTCTTAGCCTAGGACTGCGACGCCTGCGCGTGTGCGGTTTGGCTACTTTGCGAAAGTAACCGGAATCTCGGTGATGTCCTCGAAGCCCTCGCTGTGGTCACCGAAGAGCTTCAGCACGCAGTCCTGCTGGGTGCAGTCCACGGCCTCGCCGGTAGGGACGACACTGAGCTCAAAGTGTGCGGTGTTGTCGTCGGCGATGGTGGTGGTGCCGCCGGACTTCTTGGTAATCCACTGCTGCGACTGGGTGCCGGCACTGCGGTCACCGGTGCAGTCCGGGACGGGGTTGCCTGGAGCCTTCTCGGCGGCGCAGAGTGCGGCGTAGTAGCCGTAGTCGGGGTCGAGACCAGACAGGTCGACGGAGATGACATCGCCCTCGGAGAGGTCGTTGACCGGCTCGGCCTCCATGGTTACTTCGCCGGCGCTGGCGTCGGTTTCTTGATCTGCAGCCGAGCTGGTGGTTTCCGAGGCGTTGGTAGCATCCTGTGCGGCATCGTCCGCGTCATCTGTGCCACAGGCGGCGAGAAGCGGAAGTGCGGCGACGGCCGGAATAGCCAGGAAAGCCGCGCGACGCTGGAGTGTACGAGTAGTCATAGGAGGTAACGTCCTTCCGAAAAACTGTAGAAATTACTATCTTTATTTAAGGGTAGGCTAACCTAGAACTAAAAGATAGCCTAAGATTCTTTGGGTGAGTAGAGCAAAGTCCTTTCTAAGCTCTTTGTTACTAGTGTTAGTCGTTATTTAGTCATTCTTTTTGTCGTCTATCTCCGTGCAGCGTCAGCTCACAGAGGGGGAATATGTTCACTGTGCCTGCCTGTCGCGTTCGCAGTCTTGCCGGAACACTGCTGAGTGTTGTCCTAGTCGCAGGACTAGTCGCCTGTGGTTCCGATGATGCCGCGAGGGAGGGGGCATCGTCGTCAAGCGCTGGCGTGACGACGGTTCCGCGCGCCGACAACATTTCCGCTCACGGTGCCGCGCATGCGAACCTACCTTCGGAAAACCCCGAAGTGCTGCTGAAAGACCCGAAGCCGGCAGAAGATAAGGACTACCAGCGTATTCTCACGCTTGACCGGGCGGGAGCACTCAGTCGTGCGGTTTACACGCTTGGTCTCGGAGACCGTCTGGTGGGGCGCGACGCCACCTCCGATTTCCCGGCGGTAAAGGATTTGCCGAACCTCACCATTGGCGGACATGCAGTCAATGCTGAGTCGGTGATGAAGCTGAAGCCGGAGCTCATCATTACCGATGGCACGATTGGCCCTAGCCGTGTCTTCGACACGTTTGAAAAGGCGGGGATCACCGTCGTCCATGTGTCGGACGAGCGCACTCCCGAGACCATCAACACGCTTATCGACGAAGTTGCGGGCGCAGTCGGCCTGGCTGACCAAGTTGGCCCGGTGAAGGAGCACCTGGACAAGGAGCTGGCGGCTGCGACCGAGTACGCGCAGGCCAAGGCCGATGGCCGCAAGATGATGATTCTCTACGTGCGCGGAACCGGTGTGGCCATGATTGCGGGACCGGATTCTGGTGGGCGTTCTCTGATCACTCGTCTCGGCGGTGTCGATGCCGGTGAGGGCGTGGGTATTGAGGGTGCGTTCACGCCTATTACTCCGGAGTCCCTGATTGCTGCGGCTCCCGACACCATCTTGGTGATGACCGGTGGCCTGGAGTCCGTCGGCGGGATTGAAGGTCTGAAGGAGATCCCGGGCATCGCACAGACCCCGGCGGGCCAGAATGAGTCCGTTGTGGACGTGCCCGATTCGCAGCTGCTGTCCTTTGACTCGCAGTCGCCGCGTGCGATTCGCGCCATTGCGGATGCTCTCTACGGTGGCGGTGCTGGTGATGGCGCTGACAAGACTGCGGGAAAGTGACTGGCTGAGCAATGCAGACAACCGCGAACAAAACTAGTCCGTTCAGACAGGTGGCCGTTTTCATTGGACTCGCCCTAGCGCTGGTGCTGGCAATAGGTTGGTCGGCCTCCGTGGGGCAGTTCGGCGCTACCATCGGCGAATCACTGAGCTCAATGGTGAGGCTAGTGTTCAATGGCGGTCTCGGTGACGCGCCAGAGCCCATCGACACCGTGCTGTGGCAAGTGCGACTGCCGCGCATCGCGCTGGCCTGCCTCGTTGGCGCGGGGCTCGCCCTCGCAGGTGTGGCGCTGCAAGCGGTGTTCGGCAACCCGCTTGCCGAACCCGGCCTCATCGGCGTTTCCTCCGGCGCCGCGGTCGGCGCTGCCACCGCCACAGTTTTGGGCACCGCCGCCGGGCTTTCCGGAGTGCTCGGCGGAGTGTTGAGTGTCTTCGCCAGCAGCTGGGCCATTGCGGTCTCAGCTTTTATTGGTGGCGCGGTAGCCACGGCTATTGTGGCCGCCAATGCGCACGGTGGCCGCGATATCGCTCGAATCATTCTGGTCGGTGTGGCTGTGAACTCCATCTGTGGTGGTCTGGTTTCGCTCCTGACATTCGTAGCCTCCACGGCTGCCCGCGACCGCATTGTGTTCTGGCAGATGGGCTCGTTTGCCAGTGCCACCTGGACGCAGGTTGTCATTATTACGTTGGTGACAGTTCCGGCCGTAATTGCCATGTGGGTCAGCTACCGCAAGCTGGACATTCTGAGTCTTGGTGAAGCGCAAGCCCGCCACCTGGGTATTAACGTCGTCACGCTGCGTCGCGCCATCATTTTTGGCACGTCCCTGGTCGTGGCGGCTGGTGTGGCATTTTCCGGCATCATCGTCTTCATCGGCCTGGTCGTGCCGCACGCTGCACGACTGCTGCTGGGACCAGCGCATCGCACGCTGATTCCTGCATGCATCCTCGGCGGCGCGCTGGCCACAACGCTGGCCGACCTCGCGGCCCGCACCATGATCACCGGTGCGGACCTGCCGCTGGGAATGCTCACCTCGATCGTCGGTGGCCCGCTGTTCTTCTGGCTGCTCCTGCGTTCGAAGAGGGCGGTGCACTAATGGAAATTCACTCTGGCCTGGGCATTTCTGCCGAAAATGTCAGCATCACCCTGGACGGTCACCGCATTCTCAACGATATTTCCGTGGTCGCCGAGCCCGGAAAAGTCACCGCGCTGGTCGGCCCGAATGGTGCTGGAAAGTCGACACTGCTCGCAGCGCTTTCCGGCGACCATGAGCTCAGCGGCGGCAACGTCCGGATCGGCGAGCACTCCATTACCGAGCTCTCCATCGCCGACCTGGCCCGCTACCGCGCCGTCCTGGTACAGAGCCAAGAACTGTCCGTGCCATTCACCAGCCGCGAAGTAATCAACTTCGGACGCAACCCCTGGGGCTGCCCGAACGAAGAGCTGCTCGCGGAAGTCATCACTGAATGCGACGTCGCGCACCTCCTTGACCGGGAAGTCCCGACCCTCTCCGGCGGCGAGCGCGCCCGCGTCCACAGCGCCCGCGTGTTCTACCAGGACACTCCCGTCGTGCTTCTCGACGAACCGACCGCGGCCCTGGACCTCCACCACGCCGAAAAAATCATGGGAATGATGCGCGCCCGCGCGGCGGCGGGCAAAGCCGTGGTCGTGGTCCTGCACGATTTGTCCGCCGCAGCGGCGTATGCCGATCACGTTGTGGTGGTGGCGCAGGGGCGCGTCGTAAAGCAAGGCCCGCCTGCGGAAACCCTGGATGCACAGACCGTCAGCGAAGTCTACGGCATCGGTGTGGAAGTGCTTCAGGACTCCGCGGGCAACCCCGTGCTGGTGCCTCAGCGTGCGGGCCACAATCTCTCACCCCAGTCTCCGAACCTCACAGAGAAAGAAGAAAATCATGGTTGAAAACACGATTAAAGAAGGTGACAAGCAGGCTGCTCAGCCCCTGGCAGAGCGACTCAAAGTGGAGACTGCGGGTGTCCACAGTGAAGCGGAGAACTCCGACTTCATGTCGAGGCTGCTTGCGGGTGAACTGAATGCGCAGGCGGCCATCGATCTAACTGGTCAGCTCTACTTTGTGTACGAAGCGTTGGAGCAGGCAGTGCGGTCCACTGCGGAGTCGCCGCAGGTCAGAGCGGTCTACGATGCGCAGCTGGAGCGCCTGGAGGCTCTGGCGGCCGACCTTGAACATTTGGTGGGGCCTGACTGGCGGGAAAAGATCTCGCCAGTGGAGGCGACAAAGAACTACGTGGCCGAGCTTCGTGAAATCGAAAGCAACGGCAACGCCAACGCCGCATTGGCACACCATTACGTTCGCTACCTGGGCGATCTTTCTGGTGGTCAGGTGATTGCGTCCATGCTGGCCAAGCACTACGGCATCGGTGCGGAGGGAACCCGATTCTATGACTTCTCCGCGATCGGAAAAATTAAGCCCTACCGCGACGGCTACCGACAGAGTCTGTCTGAGCTGGGCATTTCGGATGCCGACAAAGATGCCGTGGTTGACGAGGCGAAAAAGGCATTTCGTCTCAACCGGGCCATTTTCCACGACCTAGCTGGCGGCCTAGACGACGCAGTGGCGTAGGTTGCGGCGTAGGTCGCGGACTGGGGTGTTGCGGCTGTGACTGCGGGTGGTGTGCGTTAGCCGATGTACACCACTGCGTTACGGCCGCCTGTGCACTTGATGTTGCTGCCAGATGGGCGGCACCACATGTTGTAGGTCAGGCCAGTCGTTGGGCTGTAGGCCGTGATGGTGCCGGATTCCGCACCAGTGGAATTGCGATAGCGGACGTACGCGCTGTGTACATTTCGAACGAACGGATCGCTCGTTGAGGACGTGCCCTTCCATGCGCTGGAGAGGTTGCCGCCAGCCAGGCCCGATGAGCGAGACGAGCCCGAATTACCGGATGAGCCACTCGAATCTTGAACAACCACGGTCTCAGTCTGTGTGACCGGTGGGTTGGGCTGGCTCGAAGCATCGGCAGCGGCCTGTGTAGTGGCAGCCGTCTGTGTGTCGGCCGCAGTTACCGAGTCATCTTTACTCAGGGTGACATAAAGTACCGCGCCAACCAGGCCCAGCAGGACCACGACCAGCACTGAAATGAGCGCAATCATTGCGCCGGAAGTACCTGATCTTTGCTGCGGATACGCCGGGGCTGCGTAAGCGAAAGTTGGTGCCGGCTGCGCAGCGAATTGGGGCTGCGGCTGTGGTTGGGGTTGAGGTGCCTGGTTCGGGTACACGGGGCCGAAAGAACCGGTGGAAGGATTCGAATTGTAGTTGGGGTCTGAGCTGGGGGACTCGTTATGCGACATGCTGGACGACCAATCACGAGGAGGAAGTGTTCCCCCTGTGATGAGCCCAACCCGCGTAGCGAATGGTGTTCCATCCCCTGGGGACACGGTTAACGGCTTTTATTGTATTACTGGGAAAACTGTAAAGCATGTTAGGAGACGCATGTCGTCCGCAAAATGCGGCCAGAACGGGTTTAGCTAGACCCGAAATGAGGTGGTGAGCTTCAAATGAGGTTGTGACCATCGAGAAACTGCCTAAGTTTATGTCAGTTTCGGCACTAATTTCTGCTTGTTTTTGTCATAAACCTAGTCAGTAACTCATGAGCCGGTCCAAGACTCCGGGCTGCATATGTGAAACTGGGGCGCGCGTGAAACCCCACGGCCATTTTTCGGCCGTTTCGTTCATGCGCACCCCAGTTTGTTGCGAGGTGTAGCTGGTAGCTGCCTATTGGTTAGCTGTTTAGTCGCTACATCCCCAGGATTTCCTTGAGCTCGGCCTTAATCTGGTCGAGCCGCTCGGCCGCGGCCACGTGCGGAATCGCGGCCGAAGCGACCGGCAGCACGACTTCCAGGTAGCACTTCAGCTTCGGTTCCGTGCCGGAAGGCCGGGCAATGACGCGGTCGTTGGCCTCGGTGAGGATGAGAATGCCGTCGGTAGGCGGGATGTGATAGCTCTCGGCCTTGGCGTCGACCATGTCTAGGCCGTCATTCATGTCCGTGACCTGTGTGACCTTCGATCCGGCCAGCTGTGCAGGCGGGTTGGCGCGCAGAGTGTCCATGCCCTTGGTAATCAGCGAGCGGTCCTCGACTCGGAAGGTCAACGGGGCGGTCTTGTAGAGGCCGTGGGCGCAGGCGACCTCATCCAGCAGGTCCTGAATGCCCAGCCCCTGGCCCTTCAGACGCGCCACCGCGTCGGCGACACGCACCGCCGCAGATACGCCGTCCTTGTCTCGCACGACTGCCGGATCGGTGCAGTAGCCAATGGCCTCCTCGTAGCCGAAGATGAGCCCGTCCACACCAGCAATCCACTTAAAGCCGGTCAGTGTAGCGCGATAATTCAGTCCGTGACCTGCGGCAATCTTGCCCAGCAGGCGTGAGGACACAATCGAGTTAGCCATCGTGGCCGGGAACTCTGCGCCCTCATCATTGCTCACGGTCGCAATCCCACGAGCCTCGGCATCCGCACCGATGACTTCACCTAGAAACGCACCGATGTCATCGCCGGAGAGCTGTCGCCAGCCACCGTCGACGCTGCTATCCGGAATAGCCACCGAGCAACGGTCCGCATCCGGGTCAGCCGCGATGATGACATCCGCGTCTTCGGCACGAGCCAGCTCAAACGCAAGATCCAAAGCACCGGCTTCCTCCGGGTTCGGGAACGATACCGTCGGGAACTCCGGATCTGGCGCGAACTGCTTCTCGACCACGCTGACATTCGAGAAACCTGCCGCGTTCAGCGTGCGCACGATGGTCTCGCCGCCGACGCCATGCATCGGGGTGAGGACAATCTTCGCTGCCTGCTTCTCTTCGCTTGACGACGTCGTTGCGAGCGCAGCCGCCCGTTTCACATAGGCGTCCAGTAGTTCAGGACCAACCTGCTCGACGGCATCGAAGTCACGCGGGACCTCATCAGCCGGTGGAGCAGCGGCGATGGCGTCCGCAATTTGCTTGTCATGGGGCGCGATGATTTGGACGCCTCGGCGGGAATCCGACTCCACCGCGCGGCCACCGAGGTAAACCTTGTAGCCGTTGTCCTTCGGTGGATTGTGGCTGGCCGTGACCATGATGCCGGCATCGGCATTGAGGTGGCGTACGGCAAAGGCGGTCACCGGTGTGGGCAGCTGCTGCGGCAGAGCCAGGGCCTTGCCGCCGGCTGCGGCGACAACCGCGGCGGCATCTCGGTGAAAATCAGCGGAGCCGTGGCGGGCATCGCAACCAATGACCACGGTGAAGTCGTCGCCCACAATGTTCTTCAGATGCGCAACCAGGCCAGCGGTGGCACGGATGACCGTGGCACGGTTCATGCGGGACTGACCAGCTGCAACGACACCGCGAAGACCTGCAGTGCCGAATTCGAGTGGCCCGGCGAAACGGCTTTCCAGCTCGGCAATCGCATCGGGGTTGGCGGCCTTGGCTTCGTCGTAAAGCGAAGAGAGCTCGGCGGCGGTGGCCTCGTCCGGATCGTGGGCGATCCAATCGGTGATGGTGGCTTGTAGCTGTTCGGAGAGCATCGGGGTTCGCCTACTTCAGACCGTCGAGGACAGCGGCGGAGGAGGAAAGGCCCAGGCGAGAGGCGCCAGCGGCAATCATTTCCTCAGCGGCAGCGGCATCGCGGATACCGCCAGAGGCCTTGACGCCAAGGCGGTCGCCCACGGTTTCGCGCATGAGCTTCACAGCGTGAGCGGAAGCGCCGCCGGCCGGGTGGAAGCCTGTGGAGGTCTTGACGAAGTCTGCGCCTGCGGACTCGGAAGCCTTGCAAGCTGCGATGATTTCCTCATCGGTCAGAGCGGCCGACTCGATGATGACCTTCAGAATCTTGCCCGGAATGGCGTCGCGAACAGCCTTGATTTCGGCCTCGAGGTCGTCGAAGCGGTGCTCCTTGGCGAAGGCGATGTTGATGACCATGTCGACTTCTTCAGCGCCATCGGCCACAGCGCGAGCGGCTTCAGAGGCCTTGATCTCGGCCTTTACCGCGCCGGAGGGGAATCCGACGACAGTGGCGATGTGCAGGCCTTCCGGCACCTCGACCGGCAGCTGCGATGGGGAGATGCAGATGGAGTAGGTGCCGAGCTTGGCGGCCTCGGCGATAAGAGCCTTGACCTGGTCAGAGGTGGCTTCTGGCTTAAGCAGGGTGTGGTCAATCATCTTGGCAACATCAGCGCGGGAAGTCATGGGAGAAATCAAGTCCTTTCGGAAATTTGGGAGAGAGCTTAAAAGTAGGGAGGTGGCGGGCTCGAGGCGGGAAGTGGCGCCGGCGCGAGTCTGTCAGTAATTTTCTAGGACACGCGATCGAGGATAATCTCGCGCTCGGCTGTCGGCGCGGTGTCGCCGATTTCAATGCCCGGCTCGATGGACTCGAGAGCGCGCTCGAACTTATCCGGAGTTTCAGTGTGCAGCGTGAGCAGCTTCTGGCCCTTGACCACCTTGTCTCCCGGCTTGGCGAAAATCTCAATACCGGCAGTGGCCTGCACCGGATCATCCTTACGCGCACGTCCCGCGCCCAAGCGCCAGGAACCAACGCCGAGAGCGAGTGCATCCAGCTTGGTCAGGTAACCGTCGGCCTGCGCAACCACATCGTGCGTGTGAGGTGCCACCGGCAACGCGGCATCCGGATCGCCGCCCTGAGCGCGGATCATCTTCTTCCACGAATCCATTGCGCGGCCGTCCTTCAGAGCCTGCTCCACGTCGGCATCGTGCACGCCGGCCAGCTCCAGCATGTTTCGGGCCAGTTCACAGGTCAGCTCCACGACGTCTGCGGGGCCGCCGCCGGCGAGAACCTCCACCGATTCGCGGACCTCGAGGGCGTTGCCGATGGTCAGGCCCAGCGGCGTGGACATGTCCGTCAGCAGCGCGCGGGTGTTCACGCCCGCGTCGTTGCCCAGGTCAACCATGGTGCGGGCCAGTTCGCGGGCCTGATTCAGATCCTTCATGAAGGCGCCCGAGCCGACCTTGACATCCAGCACCAAGCTGGAGGTGCCCTCCGCAATCTTCTTGGACATGATCGACGAGGCAATCAGCGGAATGCAGTCCACCGTCGAGGTGATGTCACGCAGCGCGTAAATCTTCTTATCCGCAGGTGCCAGGCCCGCACCGGCTGCTGCGACGACCGCGCCGGAATCCTCCAGGACCTGCATCAAGCGGTCATTCGGAACATCAGCCTGCCAGCCCGGAATGGATTCCAGCTTGTCCAGGGTGCCGCCGGTGTGGCCGAGGCCACGGCCAGACAGCTGCGGGACGGCCACGCCGTAGGAGGACACCAGTGGGCCCAGCGGCAGTGTGATCTTGTCGCCGACACCACCGGTGGAGTGCTTGTCCGTGGTGGGCTTGCTCAGCGATGCGAAGCTCATGGTCTCGCCCGAGTCAATCATCGCCTGAGTCCAATCCACAATCTCGCGACGGTTCATGCCGCGGATGAAGATGGCCATGTTCAGCGCCGCCATCTGTTCATCGCCCACGACACCGCGAGTGTAGGCATCAATGACCCAGGAAATCTCTTCCGGACTGAGCTCACCGCCATCACGCTTTACCTTGATGACGTCAACTACATCGAACTTTTCAGCCATTGTTCGCTCCTTTTATAGGCGATCGTGCTTAGCGATATTGGTCTTGTGAACTCTGCTGATTCCGATTATCATCAGCACTAGAACAAATGTCAATAGGCAACTTTCCATTTGTACCCACATAAGTATGTTTGCATAAACACCTCGAACAGGCTCGGGGAGGGAGAGCACAATGTCCTACATTTCAGACGAAGAACTACTGGCTAAGGCCTACGCAGCCACGGAAAACTCGTACGTCCCCTATTCAGGTTTTCCGGTCGGTGCCGCACTTCTGCTTGACGACGGCACGGTGGTCACAGGCTGCAACGTGGAAAATGCGTCCTATGGGTTGACCAACTGCGCAGAGCGTACAGCCGTGTTCCGCATGGTCGCGGAGCACGGCGGCAACCATAAGATTGCGGCCTGTGCCATTGTCGGGCGAAAGGCGGCACCGTGCCACCCCTGTGGTGCCTGTCGGCAGGTCCTGCACGAATTTGGGTGCAAGCGTGTCATTGTGGAATCCGAGCGCCCGGAAAATGGTGGTTTAGGCGCTCCGGCCAGCATCGACTTCGAAAAAATTCTCCCTTACGCCTTTGGTCCCGAGGACCTGTAGGCATCATCACCGCAGCCTCTTTTATCAAGAAAGAAGACCTTAGTCATGGATAGACTGCAAGGCTTACTGGGCATCATCCTCGTCATCGGATTTGCCATTGCTATCTCAAAGAACAGGAAAGCCATTAACTGGCGCACACTCGGCGTTGGCCTGCTGCTGCAAGCGGTGTTCGCGCTGGTAGTGCTGAAGTGGGAACCCGGCTTCCAGGCGTTGAAGAGCGTGGCCGGTGCCATTGAGAAGATGATCGACTTTACAAATGAGGGCACCTCGTTTGTCTTCGGTAATCTTTTCGACGGCACGGGTAAAAACTTCGTCTTCGTGCTCAACGTGCTGCCAGTGATCATCTTCCTGGGCGCGGTCCTCGGCGCCCTCTACTACCTGCGGGTAGTGCAGTACTTCGTTGAATATGTCGGGTCCGCACTGAAGTTCATTATGGGAACCTCGAAGGTGGAGTCCGTCTTCGCTTCCACGGTGATTTTCCTCGGGCAGTCGGAGGCTCCGCTCGTCGTTAAGCCGTATATTCCGAAACTGACCAAGTCGGAGCTGTTCGCATGTATGTCGGGCGGTTTTGCGTCGGTGGCCGGATCGACCTTGATCGGTTACTCCCTGCTCGGTGCGCCGTTGGAGTACCTGCTGGCGGCATCGGTAATGAACGCGCCGGGCTCGCTGCTGATTGCGAAGACTTTCTGGCCGGAGACGGAGGAATCCGATCTGGATGCGTCGGTGAAGGATGTCCGCGACACTGAGTCGAAGAACGTCATTGACGCGCTCGGGGCGGGTGCGTTGGCCGGCGGTCGTATCGCTGTGGTTGTGGCATGTCTGTTGATTGCGTTCATCGCTGTGATTGCGATGCTGTCGGCGATGATTGGCGGCATCGGCGGCTGGTTCGGTCAGGAAAACTGGTCGCTGGAGGGGCTGTTCGGTCTGATCTTCGCGCCGATTGCCTGGCTGATTGGTGTGCCGTGGGAGAACGCAGGGCTGGTCGGTAGCTTCATTGGTGAGAAGACGATTCTGAACGAGTTCGTCGGCTACACCTCGTTCTCGGAGCACGTCGACTCGCTGGATCCGAAGTCCATCATGCTGGCGACCTTCGCCCTGGCTGGCTTCGCCAACCTGTCTTCCATTGCAATTCAGATCGGTTCCTTCGGTGCGCTATCGCCGGAGCGTCGCGGTGAGATTGCCAAGAACGGCCCGCTGGCGCTGATTGCGGGCCTGTGCACCAACCTGCTCAACGCTGCAATTGTGGGTGTGATTGCGCTATAGCTAGGTGCTGTGTGGTTAGTTACTGGCCCTGCTAGTCGATCCTCTTGAACGGATCGGTAGCAGGGTCAGTCTCAGCAGCGGGCTGCGAGGAAAAATCTTCAGTTGCTTCTGCTGGCATTTTATCCAGGCGGTCGGGTTCCTCAGTTCGGAATTCGGCCGCCTGCTTTTCTAGATTCTGATGGATCTTCTGCTCGCCCTCGGCGGCCGCGGTAGCTCGGGGTGGAAGCTGGATGTATCGCTCTGCGGGCAGGCCGGCGCGCAGTTGGCGCATCCTCTCAACTTCGGCATCCAGCTTGAAGCCGAAGACCACGACGACATTAATGCCCCAAAGTGCAGTCATGAGAGCAATGACGGCACCCATGGCGCCGTAGGGGTTTGAAGCCGCAAAGTTGAACAGGTAAAGCTGCAATGCCTTGCCAATAATCAGCGAGCTCATAATTGCCAGTGCCGAACCGGTACTGAGCCAGCGGAATTTGCGCATGCGCACATTCGGTGTGAAGTAGTACAGCGAGCCAATCAGAATCATCGACATGACGATAATGACCGGCCAGCGCAGCCAACTCCAGACGGAGATGCAGAAGTCAATGACCTGTCGCGTGGTCGATTCAATACCCAACGGGCGCGCAACCGGTTCGACGATGGTGATAACTAGCTGGTCATTGACAACAATCGCAATGAGCAGTACCACCGTGCCAATGAGCAGCAATAGCGTAATGGCGACCATGAGCAGGTGGTAGCGAATAAGCGTGCGGCCTTCGGATACGCCATAGATGGAGTTACCCGTGCGCGAAAATGCGCGCGTGTAGGCCGACGACGAAATCAGCGCAAAGACAATACCGATAGTCAGTGCGACAAGACCGCCCGTGGCGGAGCCGATAATCGTTGAGATGACATTGCGAATCGGTTCGGCATACTCAGCTGGAATGTAGCTGCGGATGAAATCCTCGGTCAGTCGGTTGAGGTCATCGGTGTAACCGGCCAACATCAGCGTGGCAATTGAGTAAATCGCAAGCAGTGCGGGTGCGAAGGTTAGCACCGTGTAGTAAGTCAACTTCGCGGCGGCGTCGAAACCGAGCTCCAAGAAAAACTCGATACCCGCACGCTTGAGAGCGTAGAGCGCTCCTTTCCACCCCACGGGTGGCAACTTCTTCGCGGACTGAGCAAAAGATGCGTCCGCCGACTCGTAGGCCTGGAGTGTGTGCTTGATCTGCTGTGCTGGTGACACCTAAAGAATCGTCCTCTCCGACCGGACAGCGGCTGCAACATATATGCGGACATCTGCGCTCGCTTAAGTCTATCGGTCGAAGAGAGCAGAGACGCTTCTCGGGCCCGGGTGTCAGTTCTTTGTACTGATGCGTCCCGAGACAGCTAATCCGTGGCAGAGGGAGGGGTGGAGCTAGTGGGTGAGTCTGGCGAGCCCGGTGAGTCCGATGAGTCGAGCGAAAGTAGGCGCTCGGCGGTGGCATCGTCAATGACCAAGTGAGTGGCCAACTTTGTTCGAAGGGCCACATCGATAGCCTCGGCCTTGTGTGCGCCACCGGCCACAAGTACCCGAGTGGGGATCCGGCGCAGGTCAGAGAGGCTGATACCTACCGTGCGGGCATCGACCTCTGGCAGCGCAATGCCACCGTCCGGGCGGTAGAAGCGTGAGCAGGCATCGCCCACTGCGCGCTCCACGAGTAAGTCCTTTTCGGTTGCCGACAGCTGCCCCAAGTTCAAGGCCAGTGAATCATGGTCGACTGCGCCGACAGTGAAAACGGCAATGTCCACCGTCCGGCCAAGCGCCAATACGCTGGCGATGAACCGATCCTGTTCCACGATGCGCTTGGTCTCGACCGAATCGAAAATCACCGGCAGCGGCAATGTGCGGGCATAGGCATGGAAAGCGTGGCAGAACCCGCCAATAGTGCGGATGTCATTCGTCGACTTATCGGAATGACTCATTCCGCCCTTGAGCTGCACAATTTCCACGCCCGAGACATCCTTGGACTTCAGTTGCGTGGATACGGAGTACATGGTCTTACCCCACGAAACACCGAGAAGGGTACCGTCGACCACCAGCTCGTCGAGAAGCTCGGCGCCCACACGCCCCAACTCGCGGAGTAAGACTGCGTTGCCAGCGCGTGCCGGTTGCGCCAGGCGCACATCGTTCAACTTGTAGCGATCTCGCATCTGCGTAGCGGTCTCTGAGGCTTCCTCTCGCGGATCGTGGATTTCAATGCGCACGTAACCGCGCTCGCGGCCAAGGTTGAGCAGTTTAGAGACCGTTGGACGGGAAACCCCGAGTTCGGTTGCAACCTGAGACTGTGTGAGCCCCTCGCCGTAATAGAGCTTGACGGCGGTGAGTGCTTGGATGTCGCGGGTGTCCACAGCGGCCTCCTCCAGCAAGAGCACTTAGTAAGCGCACTTGTAACAGGAACCTCGCTTGATTGGGACCCTGCCCGACTTGGTCATCGGGAAAGCGTGCGCCTCACCTGTGATTTTAGTTCCACGTTTGCAAAAACAAAAAGTCAGCTTTTGCATTTGTAGTAAACGGTGAGGCATTTGCTGTCCCCGGAGGCTGCGGAAGGCATCGGAGGGTATCGCAGCGCAGGTTGAGTTCCCGCAGAATTACCAGATATTCACGCGCTCATTCGGCTCACGCCACATGCCGTCCCCCGCTGAAGTGCCGAAGGCCTCATGGAACTCATCGATGTTGCTGGCAATGACGTTGCAGCGGAACTCCGCTGGTGAGTGCGGGTCGATGGCAAGCAGCTGGCGTGCAAACTCCGGACGAATCTTGGAACGCCAGACCAGTGCCCACTGCTTGAACAGGTCACGGTAGGTCTCGGGGGTGTCCTCCAGCCCGAGCTCCTTCCCGCGGGCAGCGAGGAAACGTCGGAAAGCGACGACGGCAATACCAAGCCCGCCCAAGTCACCGATGTTCTCGCCCAGGGTGAAGCGACCATTGACGCCGGGCAGGTCAGCGCCCTCCTCGGCCTGCTCGCGCAGAGCCTGCGGAACCAGGCCCTCGTACTGGTCCACCAGCGCGGAGGTCAGCTTCTCAAAAGCTGCACGATCCTCATCGGTCCACCACTGGTGGAGGTTGCCGTGCCCGTCATACTGCGAGCCCTGGTCATCAAAACCATGCCCAATCTCGTGACCAATAACGGCACCGATACCACCGAAGTTCTCCGCCGGGGAAGCGTCCGGTGAGAAGAACGGCGACTGCAAAATCGCAGCCGGGAACGTGATGTCATTGACCACCGGATTGTAGAAGGCATTGACCGTCTGTGGAGTGCCATGCCACTCATCGCGATTGGCCGGAGTACCCAGCTTTGCCACCTCATAATCGTGCGCAAAAGCGCTGGCAGAACGAGCATTTTCCATCAGTGAATCCCCGAGCTCCATCGCCGAGTAATCACGCCAGCGCTCTGGGTAGCCAATCTTGGCCTTAAACAGCGACAGCTTCTCCAATGCCTGCTCTTGCGTCGCCTTCGTCATCCACGGCAGCTCCGAAATGCGCTCCCGGTACGCCGCCAGCAGGTAGTCCACCAGTTCCAGGACCTGCTCCTTGTACTCCGGCGGGAAGTGCTTTTCCACATACAGCTTGCCGACGTCATGTCCAACCGCCCCGTCGGCAAAGGCAACACCACGCTTCCAGCGTGCACGCTGCTCGGTCGAACCCTGCAAGGTGCGGCCGTAGAAGTTAAAGCTCTCCGCAGAGAAGTCATCCGACAGGTAGGCGGCACGCTGGTGGAGAACGCGCCACAGCGCCCACAGGCGCAGATCTGCCAGGTCAGTGTCCTGCCACAGCTTGCTCAAGTGCTCGAAGTACGACGGCATCATCACCACGATGGTGTCGATGGCAGTCTGGTTCGTCTCATTGACACCGGTGGCCGCGAGCCATTCCGCGACCGGGAAGCCGGTGGGGAGGTCAGCAATAGCGGTCTTGTTATAGGTCTTCAGTGCGTCGCGAGTATCGACCACATTCCAGTGACCAGCGGCAATGCGCTTTTCAAAAGCCACGATGCGCGCCGCCGCAGCGGCCGGGTCCACCAACTCGAATGCAGCAAGTGCAGTGGAGAGGTCCCCCGCGCCGTCGTCATGCGAGGAGAGGAGCTTCAACATAGCGGCAACATGCTGCTCATAGGCGGCGAGAGTGTCGGCGTGGCCAGGCTCGCGGTAGTAAGCCTCATCCGGGAGGCCGAGGCCCGACTGCAGCAGGTAGAGAGCATCCAGGTCCGAGCCGGAATCCTTCTCTACCCAGTACCCGAGCGCACCACCGACACCGAGGCGGTCGAGGCGGCCGAGTGCCAACGCCAGCTCATGCGCGTTCTCGGCGGAGGCAATCATTTCTAAATCCTGCGCGAGCGGAGCAGCGCCGGCGTCATTAATAGCGGCTTCGTCCATGAAAGAGTTGTACAAGCGAGCGACGCGGGAATTCGGATCCGCATCGGCGGCAGTGGTGATGAGCTCGCGGACATTTTCCTCCGCCTCATCCCTTAGGTTGTAAAAGGCGCCATCGATGGGGCGGTCAGCCGGGATGACGTGATTGCTAATCCACTCACCGTTGGTGGCCAAGTAGAGGTCATCCTGTGGGCGAGGAGTCGTTGAGAGTTGGGACGTTGCGGACTGGGTCTCAGTATTAGTGCTATTTGTCATGCCGCCAGTCTAGGGGCAAGGGCGGATTGAAGCTGTGACTGGAGGGGTGGGATAAGTTTAGGATTGCGAATGGGGCTAAAGTGATTTAGGGGGTAAGGTGCAAACCATGAAATTTCTTCCACTTTCCGCGACCGCGGTGCTGAAGCGACGCCCGGGCCGCGCCACTTTGGCAAGTATCGTGGCCGTTGCGCCGCTGACCTTGGGTGTTATTGCACCGGCTGACGCGCAACCTCAGGACGCATCTGCACACTCCAACCCGTCCGCTGCTGATTCCAAGGGGTCGCTCGACTTTTTGACTGTTCAGGAGTCGCAGGGCTCTGATGCCAACGGTTCCTCAACTGGTTCGGCTACCAGCGCATCGTCGAACCCGGCTCGCACCGGCTTCCACATGGGGCCGACCGGTGTGGACGTCTCCAAGTGGCAGCGCCCAGGTGGCGTCGCGCTGAAATGGAACGAGGTCGCAGCTAGCGGCCAGAAGTTCGCTTTCATCAAGGCCACCGACGGTGTCGAAGGTGACCAGAAGTACTTCCTCGAGGACTCCATCGCCGCCGCGAAGGCCGGTCTGTACGTGGGCAGCTACCACAAGGCACACCCGGATCGCTCCGCAACCGCGCAGGCTGACCAGTACGTAGAAGCACTGCAGCAGCGCGATGAACAAATCTCCACAGACAAGACACTGCCGCCTGTGCTTGACATCGAGCTAGACAATGGCCTCAACCCAACCCAGCTGCAAAAGTGGACCAAGGACTTCCTCGAGCGCGTCGAGGAAAAGACTGGCGAAACCCCGATGATTTACACCTACCGTTGGTTCTGGCAGAACCCGATGGGTAACTCGACCGACTTCACCGACTACCCGCTGTGGCTCGCCGCTTACGAAGACAGCGCTCCGACCTCGCTGCCGGGCGGTTGGGAGAGCATGGCCTTCTGGCAGCGTTCCTCCACCGGCCGCATCGATGGCATCCCGACCATCGTGGACGAGGACGTCTTCAACGGCACCGAAGCTGAGCTGCAGCAGCTGGCTGCCGCTCACTAGCCGTGTGTTGTGGGGCCTGGGGGCAGGCTAAAACTTCGTCCGCCCCGCACGCCACGCAATCAACGCAGGCAGGAGCTTGTCGACGTCGTCGACGACAATAAGCGCATCGAGAAGCTCCGGTCGCACAAACCCCGCATCCACAACTTTGCGCAGGAGCGCCAACAGGGGCTCCCAGAAGCCCGAAGGTCCCAGCAACGCCACTGGCTTGGCATGAATCCCCAGGTGCTGCTGGGTCCACACCTCGAAGAACTCTTCCAGTGTGCCCGCACCGCCGGGGAGTGCAACAAAAGCATCGCCGAGCTCATACATGCGCGACTTTCGATCGGCCATAGTCGCAACAGTTTCCAGGTGAGTCAGCCGCGGATGGGCAATTTCCTTCTTGACCAGGACCTCGGGGATGACACCGGTGACACTGCCGCCGTCGTCAAGCGCTGCGTTAGCAACCGTGCCCATAAGGCCAATCGCCGCGCCACCGTAGACGAGCTCCACCCGATTTTTCGCGAGTGTCTGGCCGAGGCGTTCGGCGGTGACGCGCCAGGCGAGATCGTTGCCGAAGCCGGAGCCGCAGAAAACAGTTAGTGACGACAGTGCGCGCTGTGGCTGTTCACGGCCAGCGGCAAGCTGCGGCAGCTCTTCGCGGAGTTTCGGCAGAGTGGTCTCGGCCAGCATAGGGGCGATTTTCCCGGTCGGCAGCCAGGGGTCGAGCCAGCGGACCTCTTCAATCTCGGCATGGGGCTGAACGTTTGCCAACTCATCGGTGAACTCTCCGACATAGCGCACATGGTGGCCGACGACCTCGAAGCCCGCCTCGTTGGCGGCGGCTGCGCGGGCGATATTCCACGGACGCAGTTGCGATAGCTCGATGTCCACGCCGAGCTCCTCGGAGACCTCGCGCGCGGCGGTGACCTCCGGGTTATCGACGGACTCACCCGGCTCGAACTTGCCGCCGGGCAGCATGAACGTATCCGTACCTCGCTTACGAACGCACAAAACCCGCCCCACCGGGTCAGTCACAACCATTGCGGCGACAACGATGGAACGGGTTTGTGCAGTCACTCGGGCTCCTTAGGTGAAGGAGGCACCGAGGCTCTTTCGCCTAGGGATCCTTCACAATCATCTTCCCGGGCGAGTATAGACCCGAGCGAGTGATATCTTCATACTCAATTTCGGCGACATCCGGCTTGACCTTGTCCTTATTCGGACGCGGCGAGAGCTTCTCGACGGAACCCCAGTCGCGGCGCCAGTCGTTCTTGAGGTAAGTCGGTACGGACGTAGCCTCATTCACAGCGTCGGAGAATCCGAGCGGACCACCGCCATCGACCGACTGCCAGACATCTGCACCGACGACCTTCAGGCCACGGTCCGGAGTGATGCGGTATTCCGGAAGCTCTGCGACACCTGCGTAGTGGTCGAACGGACGCTGGCACGGGAACTGGAAGGCAACCGGCCAGTCCGGGATAGTCGCAGTTTCCGGCGAAATGACATCAGTCATCGACTGCAGCTCGGCCAGGCGCGGCGGGGTCAGTGCCAGCCACTGATCCTCGGAGACGTCATTGTCCTCCGCGACCAGTCGCACAGCGGTCGCTCCCTCTGGGATCTCCTCGGTCAGGAAGCGCAGGTTACGCCAGGTCGGAGCAGGGCCGATATCAATCGGCTCCGACTCGGAGAGGACCTCGAAGCCATCCTCGTCGCCGCCCTTGCGACCGTACTCTGCCACCAGCTTGCGACCCTGCTGAGCCACACCGTTGATGTCGTGGTGGAAGATACGGCCGGCCGCCGATACGACGAGTAGCGGGTGGTCCTCGTCAATCTCAGGCAGCTGGAACCAGGAAGTTTCCAGGCTTGCAGGACGCTGAATGTCCTCGGAGTAGGAGCCAAGCACCGGCACCTTATCCGGATCCAAGCCAAATGGCAGCTCGACCTGCGAGCCGTTGACACCCTTGTCGGCGCGCTTGCCGCCGTCGGTGCCTGACGCGGAACCGCCCTCAACTGTGGCTTCCGGATCAGTAGATTGATCATCAGTGTCGGCAGTACTTGCCTGGCTCTGGCTGGTGTCCACAGCTTCGGCCTTCATATTAGACGGGACGCCGTTCGGGTCGAAGCCACGGTTCTTGCCGCCACCGCGCAGCGATTCCGCTAGCGGCTTGCCATCGACGGTATTCAGGAAGCCATCGTTCGGATCGGTTTCCATCAGCACATCGCTCGCCATATTACATGTCTGACCAGCCAAGGAGCGGATATTGCCGGCGGCGACCGAGTATGCCGGGTACTGCGATACTGCGCCCTTGCCCAGTGAAGCCACCATGAACATCGTCACCAGCAGCGTCGTCACCGCAATCGGGGACGATGCAACTGCATTGATGCGGCGCGCACGTGCCGACTTTTCCTGCGACTTCGGCTTGGTGCGGAACTCCTGGACGAAGTTCATTACGGCACCAGCCAGCAGCAGTAGCAAGGCCAGAGCCAATACCGCTGAGCCCAGCTGGTGGCCACGCAACTGAATGGTCTTGTCGAACCACGGCACACCGTAGGACGACACATACCACCAGCCGTTAATGCCCATCAGTGAGAAAGCGAGGATGAAGGTGATACCACCGGCAAAGAACAGCTGGTTGCGCGGGTTACCTGCTACCCAATGGCTAATGGCCATGGCGGCAAGTGCTGCCAGGGAAGCCGCGATGCCCGCGTACACGCCGAAGTGGTGCGTCCACTTTGTCGGCGTGAAGGTCAGGAAGAACATGGTGCCGATGAACATGAACACCAGGCGTGCCGACGGGCCGGCCAGAGCCCCCGGAACGGTGCGGTGACGAAGCAGCGCGGCAATCGTGATGGTCAAGCACGCCAGTGCAATCAGAACTGGGAAACGACGCGGGAAGGCGCCGTCGACCGACTGCAGCACCAGCCAGTAGTAGCGGACGTACTCGTTGTACCAAGGCTCCGACGGGCCGATGATGCTGCGGACGCGAATGGACTCGCGGACCGTGGCCAAAGTCTGGTCGCCGAAGACACCGACCAAGATTGCGGTGCCCGCAGCCAGGAACGGCGCAATCTGCATCAGTGGGGCCTGCCAACCACCACCGAGAGCCTTATGGCGCTCAACGACAATGCGCACCAGCATCGGGATGCCTGCGAGCAGGGCAGCAACTGCCATTAGGCCCGTTGGGCCCGAGCCCAGTGCCAGCGTGGCGATAACCACTGCGACTGCAGCTGGCAGCAGGCGTCGAGTCAGAATTGCGCGCTCAATGAATACCCAGGTCAGCAGGGATCCCAGAGCAATGACCGGCTCCGGGCGCAGTCCGTTGTTGTACGGCAGCCAGAAGGCCAATAGCACACCAGCAGCAGACCAGTAGGCCACCCGGCGCTGGGCAATCTTGTCGCCGAGGCGCGGGATAACCATTCGGGAGATAATGAACCACACCAGCAGTGCGGACAGCAGCGCCGGCAGTCGCATCCACAGAGATGAGGTGGACACCTTCACCATTAGCGACAGCAGGTCGTAGTAGGGGCTGCCGAACGGTGACTCAGGAGCGCCGAACCAACGGTAGTAGTTCGCCATGTAGCCCGACTCGTCGGAGACGCGCGCCATGGTGAAGATGTAACCGTCATCGGAGGTGTTGCCACCGATGAAGTGCCAAACAACCAAAATCGTGCCGACCAGGATGTCCAGCGGAGTCGGCTTCAACGCACCGCGCTTGAACAGCGGAGTGAAAGGGGAACCGTCGATACGGTCAATGCGAGCCAACGCGACGAGGGAAGCCAGCGTCAGAAGCAGACCCAAGTACATGACGATGTACTTCACCACTGTCGGGTGTGAGGTGTAGCGGGAGTCGATGTTCATGTGGACATCGAGTCCATCGGCTACGGCCTTGGCCGCGTCGCCGTCAGCGGGCAGGTCAGTGTAGATACCGGTGACCTGCGGACGGTAATCGCCGTGTGTGGTGGCGGTGAGCTTCTCACCATCTGAGTTCTTGGCGCCGTCGATGTTGACGGTGGTTTTGTGCTCGGTGGAACGGATTTCCAGGATCCTGCCCTTGTTTGCGGCAAGCTCCTTCTTATCCAGGCTCATCACCACGCTGTCGCGCAGAATGACGTCGAGGCCGTCCTTGCCCGAACGCACCATCAGGCCCCGTTTGGTCGGCTTATCCGCGGTCGGGGGGATAGTCGACAACAGGGTCGTCCGTTTGTCGGAGAGTTCATCCGTCAGGGACAGAGGCAGATCGACGCTCAGATCCAACGGTGCCTGCGCCATAAGCGGTGCATCCACTGAGTTCAGTGTGTCGCGCTGAGGCCAAGACACGGAGGACTGAGTATTCACGACCGGGAGGAACGGTGTGATGACAAAGCAAATGAAACCGACGATTCCAGCGATAATCGCTGTCCAACGAGTCAGTGTCGTAGGAGAGGGGCCGTCCATAGGCGGTCTCTCCACGCGGTCGATGGTCACTTCGGGTGAGCCGTCGACACTTTCTTTGATTTCTTTAGTTTCGGCAGTCACAAGGAAAGATACTACGGTAATTGGCGTTTTTCTTTGAGTTTGCAACGCGAAAGTTACATCACAGTTTCCACATTAGTAACAGGAATCACGTTTACAGCAGGGGATAGCCGCCCAATACCTACTTGCGAATACCTACTTGCGAACCGCCACTACGAACGGGCCGACCTGGTTTAGCTCCCAGTGCTTCTCAAATGCAGAGCGGGCAAAATTCAGGCTCCGGAAGACCACATTCGGATTGTTCGGATAGATATCATCCGCGATGTCCAACGTCAGTGGAGCGGCATCCTCGCCATCAGGTGTCTCAACCTCGCCCCGCAGCACAATGGCATCCGGTCCGCGCCACGGCGTTGCATCCATGGCCTGCACGAGCTCATCGGGGTCGCGAATTTCCGACCATTCCTCCAATGCCTGATTACGGCGGTCAAACTCACCCAGAGGGTTAGCGTAGTGGCTGGTCAGTGCCTGGAATCCGTACCAGGGATAGAGTGCTTGGAAATTCTTCTCATCCGTCAGCACCACTGTCTGGGCCGGATCGAGCCCGGCCTCCTTCAGCGTTTGGTCCACCGCTGAGTACCACGCCCCGGCATTCGGTGGGAAGCGGTCCGCGCGCTCGCCGTTACCGTCGGTGTCGGTATGCGCCAAGTCGATGGCGCCATGCAACTTATTCGGAATCGACTGCGCGTAGCCAATGCCCGCCAGCAGCAAGACTGCCGCCATTACCGCGGAAACACGCTTGGCAATGTGAGCTGGTGCCGCCTGCGGCCAGTACTTCTCGATGCCGTTGAGACGGGCGTCGGCAAGCGCGACCACACCAGCCGCAATCAACATGAACGTAATCGGTGCGGTGAGGCGAAACCCCAGCAGCGTGCGTCCGAGCAGCGTCGCCACCATCGAGGCCACTACCCAGCCATAGAGCACCAGCGTGCCCAAGCCGAGCGCGCGCGCATCCGGCTCTGTGGCGCTGACCAGCATGCGCACGACACCGATGAAACACAGCACACCGATCACGCTGGCGGCGAGCATCGGCAAAGGCAGCTGCGCACCCTCCGGCGGCAGGTAATGCGTCGCTGTCGCGCCCGAGCGCGGTGCCCCCGTCGCAACCGCCAGCATGTACGGACCCCACACCGTCGCCGCAATCAGCATCGATCCCACGCCCATAATGATCAGGCGCACTACGGGAATCCACGAGCTTGACGACGTCCACGCGACCACGGCCAACACGACCACAATAAGCGCGCCTACGGCAGTGTAAAGAGTGTAGAAAGTCGCAGAAATACCCAGGAAGACGAGTACGCCAAACATGGCGGACCAAGCGCCGGTGAGACCGCGCCAGGCCATCACGGTCATCGCCGGAAGACCCATAGCAACGACTGCGGCGTAGGGCTCATCGGCGACAGTGGCCAGGGCGACGGCCGTGGTTGTCAGCGCAATGCCAGTGGCTACTGGCAGGGAGCCACTCAGGCGTTGCCACACCGGAATCAAAACACAGCCAGCAGCGGCGAGTGTCATCAACGCCCAGGGCTGGAAGACCTCCCAGCCGGCAATGCCCAGGATATTGGCCAGGCGTCCGCCCAGGAAGAACCAACCAGCGGGGTAGAAAGACGGGATGTCGATGTACGACATGTCATGCAGGCCAGGCTCCGCGGCCATCCTGGTGAGGTATTCAGTGCGGAACTCCTGGTCGACAGACAGACCGTCTAACCACAGCTTGGTCGAGCCCAGCGGCAGGCCGACGGCAGAGACCACCAGAATGGCCGGTGACATGTAAGCCATCAGGTACGTCAACCACGTTAGCCACCGGGGGCGATTGTCTTTGCCCTTGGTGGCGAAGAAATACAGCAGGACGGTGGTGAGCGTCAGCGTGATGACAATCAGCGCTGTTGCGACCGCCCTGGTCAGCTGCGAGCCGCCAAAGGCCGGCAGTGACAGGCGGTGGAACACAAACCAGGACGCCAGAGCGATAACCGAACCGCCCACAAGCGCTGCGACCAGGTAGAGGAGGGCAGCCTTGAGGGAGAGCTGGTCATCATTGAAGATCTCGTAGCGATCTTCGTCGGTGAACTCGCCTGCGAGCCGGTTTGTGGAAAACTCTGTAGTTTCGTCAAAAGCTGGCGAAGCCTGTTGGGCTTCGCTGCATGATGAGGTGTCGGCCTGCTTGTCAACCATGCTTTTAAGTGTTGCACACGAACGTGAACGACCGGATACCTGCGACGTGGATATCGCTTTGAGGGACGAGTTCTTTAGAGTTTCACGGTAAGGTCTTTACGCGTCGCGAGAAGGAAAGCTCTCCAAAGGATTATTGAAGAACTGGCAAGCCCGATGACCAATCCCCACCACACCCCGTGAGGCCCTAGACCGATGGGAAAAGCAAGTATTAAAGCAGCTGGCAAACCTATAATCCAATAACCAGTGAGGGATGCCTTCAAACCAGTAGTGGTGTCGCTAATCCCGCGCAGGAGACCGATAGCTATGTTTTGTGCAGTATCGACAAATTCCATCACTGCGCCAATAGCCAACAACCCCAATGCGATGCTTAATGTCTCGGTGGCATTGGATTTCTCGGAGCTGTTTATAAATGGGGAAAGTACGAGGCGGGGAGCGCAAAGAAAGCTGACGGAAGCAACAGCAACGATGGCAGCCATCATCGTTTGAGTTCGAATGCCGACTTGGCGTGCAAGGGAGTTGTCATTCAGACCCCAAGCGCGACTCACAAGAATAGAGCTGCCGTGGGAGAACCCAACACCAATCTGGAAAACAATAAAGGTTATTTGATAGACGACGTTGTGCGCTGCGAGTGCTTCTGTGCCAAAGGATCCCATGACCATCGCCAGCACAGAAAACATGCCCGCTTCGGCTCCGTAGGTTGCTGAGACTGGAAGCCCCAGACGAAGCTGAGTGCGGACGAGGTGACGGAGCCTTCCGTGCATCGTGTCTCTGTCGGCACTCCAGAAATCGAGGGCAAGAAAAGTTGAGAGGTCGGGATCTCGGATGGTGATTCGCAGGTAAATTAGGGCCGACAATAAATGAACCAGTGTGGTGGACAGTCCAATACCTAGCAGCCCCAATGCAGGAATAGGCCCGAACCCGAAACCGAGTGCGTAGTTCAATGCTGCATTCACTACAATCATCGCCACGGTGATGTGCAGTAGAGATTTTGGTTTGCCGAGGCCTACACAAAACTGACGGGAGACTTGGAACCACAAACAAGGAACAAGACCTGGCGCGAGCAACCACATCATGGAAGTGGCTGCGGAACTAATCTCAGCGGACTGGCCGAAAAACGGTAGGGCGTAGGCAATCGCCATCAGAACCAGTGCTCCCACTAGACCGCTGACAGTTGCTAATAGCCAGCCGGTGCGTGAGAGGTTGCGAATTTCGCGTTGCAGCGTAGCGGCAGATAGTTCGGAGTCCGCTCGCTCGCGAGATTTGCTTTCGTAGAGTGAATGAGCCGACGCAATTCTATTGCCCAGCGGTGTTAATAGGCCCACGGCCATTGTGCGTATCTGGTTAAACCACACAACTGCCAAACCTCCGCCAGCAAGAGCCCCGAGGCTAAGTTGGCCCATCATGAAAGTGTCGGTGGTTGAAATTGCGATATTCGCAAGCTGTGTGCCGGCAAGGGGAAGAGACAACGCCAAAATCTGGCGGTTTAGTTTCTGAGAGGTAGCTCCGGGCACTACTTTTCCTTCGACCATGAAACTCGTGTTGAATTTAGCGAAATTGGGCTTTCCCCAGCGCGCAATGACATAACTTGTTCCCAAATTTTGGACTCGAGAGCTACATCGAGCAAATCGCGTTCGGCCATCCACTCATCGTTGAACACGGTATCTAGATACTTTTCCCCTCCATCGCACACCATGGTCAATGATGTAGAACCAGCGGGAAAGCTCGGTAGGAGCTCGAGGGCTGCCACTACGGCTCCACCGGCAGATCCTCCCAGTAGAAGTCCCGTATGCTTTGCGATCGCCCGACATGCAGCGAAAGCTGCCTTGTCGGATACCTTTGCTCCGTAGTCGAGTAAGTCGTAGCGAACCGAAGTGCCGATAACTGCACCTTCGGGGGTGCCCGTTCCAGATTGCCAATAGTCGTGTCCAGGAGCACCGAATGCAATGGAACCTTCCGGTTCGACGCCTATAATAGTGGGACGGTGTCCCAATTGATGGAGACGTTCAGTAACTCCAAAGAGACTTCCACCTGTGCCTACAGCACTGATGATATGAGATGGACTTGCTCCGAGATCATTCAAAATTTCATCAGCTGCAGGGTAATAACCCATTGAATTTGCAACATTGTCGTGCTGCTTCATGAATACCCAGCCGTGTTGTTTGCTGAGCTCCTCAGCATGGTTTTCTCTAGCCGATGTGGCGAGCGAATCGTCATCTTGATTGGAAACGAAGCACATCTGTGCATTCATTGCACGCATGGAGTTCAATTTATCTTTACAAGAATGATTATCGACGACTGCTACGAAGTCGTATCCGCGCTCAAGTGCAAGAAGTGCTAAGCCCTGTCCAGTATTACCGGAAGTCGATTCAACGATAGTGCCATGCTCTTGAAGTCGGTTATCCTGCTCTGCCGCCTTAATCATCGACTGGGCCATCCGGATTTTCGCACTTCCAGTTGGGTTGAATTGCTCGAGCTTAAGCAAAACGCGACTTTTCTGGGGAGTACAGACAAGCTCGAACAGAGGAGTATTGCCAATGAGTTGAGACATCTGCGTATAAATTCTTTTTGGCATCTTTATTTGGCCTCTGTTCTAGCGATCTTCCGTGATGGTCATGGTGACAGGATTAAAGGCGTATTTCTGAGGAATCCGATATCCGTGGAAAGCAGACTCGTTCGAGTCCATTTGATACCCGGCTGTGTCGGGATAGACTAGGAAATCTCCAGGTCGAGGCCTGTCGGGGAGTTGAATCATTCTTTTGCTGAGATAATCGCTGTCTAAGCACGTTGATCCGGAAACTGCTGTTGCGGTAGCTACTCCCGAGTCGATAATGACTCCGTTACGCACAAGGTATGGGTCCGGATAATACTCCGAGTTGAACCATTGCTCTGAGAGGCTGAGACTAGTTCCACGTACGACAGTTACTGTCCGTGCAGCATTGGGCAATGCGTGACACGAAAGAACAGGAAAGAAACTAGCACCCGCGAACTGGCATAAAGACCGTCCAGGCTCTGCCAAAATCTTTATGTTGTGACGATGAGCGCGCTGAGCCATGGAGTCCGAGCTGCGTCGAGTGGACTCCATATCTCGACGTGTCAGTGGGCGATGTTGATTAGCTATAAACCGTAGTGAGTATTGTCCGGATAAAGGTGATCCGAACGGATATTGGTCTTTAGGTTTATCCGAATCTATGAACATTTCGTTTTTTAGTCGAGATTGTAGGTTTCGCCAGACTCCATACTCGACTGAGCTTGTGGGAAATCCACCTCCAATGGAAATAGTGTCGGCCCGTGGAGACAGGGAGCGCACCTTGAGTAGGGTGTCGATTGCCAGATGCGACATGTTTATCCTCTCGTGGAGGTCATAACCGTTGCAGTGGAAACTTAGGCCGGTAATTTCGATGTTGGCACGGCCTTGGCTAAGACGAGCGGTTAGAGACAAGGCGGTATCGATGCTCATACCAAACCGTGTGGAGGGGGTTTGGTTCGCAATCCGGAGAAGAACTCGGAGCTGATTAGGCGTATCGATTTCGTCGACAAATTGGGAAATTATTCTTGAATCTACTTCATTGGAAATAGTTAGAGTTGCATCGTGGCAAACTGCCAAATGGATAAGTTCTCGACTCGGTGTAGCACCAGTAATGATTAATTTATTTCCTGGTACACCAGCGGCCAGAGATGATTGGAACTCTTCTACGCTGGCGACATCGATTCCACTGTCGAAACCACGAAGAGCACTCAGTGCTATCTCGCGACTGAAGTGCGCGGACTTATTTGCCTTTTTGCCAAATCGAATACCGAATTTAATGCCGACTTCCTTAGCGGTTGTATGCCAGGCTGAAAGTGTTTGAGCAAATTGGTTTGGGCAAAGGACATGAAAAGGGGTGTCGGAAAGCTCAGCAATGAAGTCAAGTTTCCCTGAGCCAATCAGAGCCGTTTGCCAGCTTGGAACATCAATCTTGCATGATATGGCACTTACCACAGGGATATCTCCGTCCCGAATCCCTGCTTAAGACCTTCCTTGGCGAGGATTTGGCCGACAGCGATATCGGTTAGAACTAGTCCGCTGTTATAGCAAAACGTAGTTTCGTCAATACGAGGCAGTTTGCGCCCTTTGCGGAGCAAATCGGATAGTTCGGCATGGACATTCGGCAACCGACCATCGGTGTCAGCGTAATCGCGACCGGTAACATTCATCTGTTCGATACTCGTCGTGATGACTCTGCTCGCTTGATGACAGATATCAGGGGCGATTCCGTAGCCCACAACAACGACGGTTGCGTGCCGGGGAATATCGGATGCTGTGACAGTACAACGAGTCTCAGGTCCAGCGGCCCCGATAATGAGATCACAGTTTGAACTCACAGTTGTAGGATCGTCTACAATCTTGATTTTTATTTTTCGGCCAAGCTTCACTGCTGCTGTTGATGCAATCTTGGCGCCTTTCTCTAGTCCCACGCTGTGGCTGCCGGCGAGATAAATCGTGTTTAATGTTTCAAAGGTTTCAAGGAGAAAAGGGGCTGCGTTTTGTCCTTGGGTTCCCGAACCGATGATGAGAGCGCTCTGAGGAATTGCACCAGCATACTGTGCCAACAGCGCTGAGACTGCCGGGGTTCTGAGAGTTCCTGCCGCAGCGCCGTCGAGAAGTGCAATAGGATATCCGCTGGAATCGTCGTACAGTGTGAGGGTCGTGTAATAGCTTCTATCCCTGGCGCTTTGTTGGTGAGTTTTGCTCCAATGGGTATAGGAAGTCTTGAATCCGACGGAATTTGAAGAACGACTTCTGCCGACCATCGAGTAACTCACGCTTTCAGGTACTTCAACTTTGATTTTCCCTGGGCACAGAGTTCCTGGCTGGTCGAGCTCGATGAGAGCGGATTTCACCGACTCGAGTACGGACTCGGGTGAAATTTTTATTTGAGCTAGTTCTGATCTGCTGAGGACGGTCAGGTTAGTTCGCTGTTTCATAGGATTTCACCATCCATAAATCGGATGTGTTGGCCGTAGCCGGGTTCGTTGATTTCATTGATGGGGCGTGTGTTTTTGGTTCCCATAATGTTGATGCGTAGCATCCAGCGGTCGGTCCCGTCGTAGTTGGCTACGAAAGGTACTCGTCCGTGGGCGCATCGGTCATTGTTGATGATGACCATCTGACCTGGCTTTATAGGCACCGTATAGGTGACAGTGTGAAGAGCCTGTTGAAGCTTCTCAAATGCCTCCCACCACTGTAAGGTTCCAGAATTTTTGTCTGTGTAGGCGGGGTCAAACCGCATGCCTAAATTGCCATCAGTTTTCCAGATTGATGTCATGGCAGTAGGAGCTGCATATTCGTAATCACCGTAAGATGCATCTGGAATAATGATGGCTCCGTCCCCGGTTAGAATTTTTTCGAATCTACATCGAGTAGATGCCATGCTTCATCGATGGGGGCCAGCGTAGTGCCGACATTTTTGGGGTTACGAAGACCAAATAAAGCGAAGTGCGTCGCGCGCCGCGGATGAAAAGCATCTTCTGTGTGCAGAGTCAATGTGGTGTTGCTGCTGGCGCCAACTTGCTGGTTCTCCTGGCTGCGGGTCGGCACCAAGTCTGTGGTGATACGGCCTTTCTGCTGTCCGAACCATCCGAATGGGCGACCGACAGCGCTAGCGATGATCGCAAGAACGAATCTCCAGGTTCGGACCTTGCCAACGCATTCCTGCCACGTGGCTGGGGTAGGTCCGTGAACTGCAGGGAAGGGAAGTCCATGGATGGAAGTGGCATGGGCAGTAGGGGAGAGCAGAATTAGTTCTTTCAGTTCCTCCAGCTCATCAGTCAAAAGATGATTGATGGCATTGTACGAGTCGGGAGAGCTAATCTTCTGTGTCGCAGCCAGTTCGTCGGCAGCTTTAACGATCCTGTGTGAGAGTTCTTGGCTCAGGTGCAAATGCTGCATGACAGAGAGATTAGGTGGGGGTAGCCTATGCTGTAAAGGGTGACCTAGGTAATTATTCTTAAAAGAATTTCGTTAGTAGGCTTGCCTAAGCTTTACTGCTGCTGTAGTTGTTAGCTATGTCTTTTCTCCTGTGGGCAGTCTTTCTTAGAGATTAAGGAACCATCATGACCAATTTTTCTCGACGCCAATTCCTCGCTGCAATGGCAGTTATTGGGACAGGCACTTTTCTGACGGCGTGTACGTCACGAGAGTCGACGGCAGGGGATGGGGCTGCCAGTGGGGATGAAGTCGAAAACGTTAATGTGCTGCGTGTTGGGGCTCTCGGGAAAGCGGCAAGCGCTCAACGAGACCCTTACCAGCTTTTGCCTAATGATTCAGATATGCTTATTAGCTCCCTGATCTGGGAGGCTCTGACGGTGCCGGGCGAGAAAGAAACTGTAGTGCCACGCCTGATGCAGGAATGGAAACAGAATAATCCGACTGAGTGGGAATTTATGATTGCCGACGGTGCTACCTTCCATGATGGTTCCTCGGTCACATCTGAAGATGTCGTGTGGTCGTTGAAGAAGATGCTTTCGGATGAGGAAAACTCATTCCGGCTTCCAGTGATGCCTGATAGCATTCGTGCTGCTGGAGCCAACGTCGTTGTGATGGAAACTGCGGAACCGAATTCACAGCTTCCGATGCTTGCGCGATTGATGACCTTCGTGATGAAGAAGGGTTCCTCTGCTGAAAAGCCCATTGGATCGGGGCCGTTCCAGCTGGTCAGTTGGGAAAATGGTTCTGCTAAGCTCAAGCGTTTCGATAACTATCACGGAACAGTAGCAGGAGTTGCTGAGGTCCATGTCATTCCATTTGAAGACTCCACCGCAATGACTAATGCGCTGTTGTCCGGGCAAATTGACTTAGCTCAAGCTGCGGGTCCTATTGCGGCCCGATCCGTCGAAGGAAATGAAGATATAAAGATTGTGCGCCGGATGAATGACTCGGTTATTCCACTAATCATGCGTACCTCAGATGGGCCTTTCTCAGATGTGAAAGTTCGTCAGGCGCTGCGCCTTGCAGTTGATCGGGAGCAAATCATCCAACGAGCTCTCTCCGGTTATGGAACCCCTGCAAACGACATTCTTGGAACGGCAGATTCGAACCTGGATTCTTCGTTAGTGCGTAAGCGTGACGTTGTGAAAGCGAAGAATCTCCTCCAAGAGGCAGATTTTGACCTTGAGAAAACGTATGACTTGTACGTTACCCCTGAGGCTCCGGGTCAAGTAGAGGCGATGAAGGTTATCGCTGATCAGGTGAAAGAAATCGGCATGACTCTCAATGTAGTGGAGCAGGATTCGGGTACTTTCTACGACGAGACATGGACCAAGGCAGACCTATATTGTGGCTATTGGGGAACTAATGATTCTGTGCTCTTCTTCGCTGGGAAGGTTCTCGACGGTGACGCGGCCTCTAATGAGACCGCATTTGATGATGCTGAATTCAACGAGATCTATGATCAGGTACTGGAAAGCACCGATACTGAGAGAATTAACCAGCTAAGCCGCCAGCTGCAGAAGATTGAGTTCGAGCGATCCGGGTATCTGGTCTGGGGTGCATCTGACGGAGTCGATATTGCGAGAGCTAATTTGAGTGGTCTGCCTAAGGCTCCAGGCTATGGTCGTGTCCTTCTTGAAACCGTCCAGAAGGCTTAGTGTGCCAGCGGAAATCGCGCGTTGGCTTATTCCTCGGCTGATAATTCGTGGAGGCTTACTTTTCGCAGTTCTCGGACTTGTTTTTGTAGCGATTGATTGGCTGCCCGGTAATGCTGCCTCCGCAATCTTGGGCGCAAACCGGACCCCGGAAGCTCTGGCAGCGCTAGAAAGAAACCTGAATCTTGATAAGCCGCTTATGGCCCGCTTCCTGAGCTGGCTGGGAAGTGCGTTTGCGGGCGACTTTGGTACTTCCGTAAACGGAGTACCGATTATTAATCTGCTGAGTTCAGCGCTGCCTGTGACGCTGGCAACAACTGGTATGGCATTTTTAGTCACTGCTGTTCTTTCGGTAGCAATCGCCATTTTTTGGGCTTCACGTGCTGAAAGACCCTGGATTTCGCACATTATTGACCGATCGACAGTGGCATTAATTGCGCTACCAGAGTTTGTCGTTGGTGTGTTTCTGGTAGCGGTATTCTCTCTCTGGCTTGGTTGGTTTCCCGCGGTCACTATTACCGCGGAAGGCTTGCCAACCCAGATAAGTATGTACGCATTACCGGTTATGGCGCTGGTAATTCCTCAGGCGGCCTGGAATTCGAGAATGCTTTTCGCAGCGTTCGAGGATGCTTCTCACAACACTGCGGTCCGCAATGCTGAGCTAAACGGAATCGTGGGAAAACAGCTGGCACTTCGACATATCCTGCCGCTATCCGCACCGACATTTGCTACTTCAATGGCTACAACAGCAGGTGTTTTGATAGCAGGGACAGTCACAGTCGAAGCGTTATTTAACCATCCTGGAGTGGGGCTTTTGGTGTCTAATGCAGTCGCGCAACGGGATATCTCGGTGATTCTTGCCGTACTTGCTGTAACAGGGGCGATCATATTGGTGTTGCTGACTGTGGCAGATGCAATAAAAGTCGCATTCACCCCGAAGGTGCAACTATGATTCGAAGGTTTTTAGCGGGGGCCTTTATCGCCCTAGTGTTAGGCGGACCGGTCGCTGCTGGTTTGTTTGGCATTGAACTGTCGGCGCATGGCGTGCCCTTCGCTAACGGTAACGAGGAGGGTTTCCTAGGAACAGAACACCTGGGGAGAAGCGTGGGCGCTGCAGTGCTTGTCGGTGGCCGGTCCTTGGTCGTAACTGCAATTATCGTCGGTTCTTTGACCACGGCATTTGGCGCTCTATTCGGTATCTTGGGGTCGCTAAAGCCAAAACTGGGCTTCTTTATTGAAGCAGTGGCGGATGTCACCATCTTGGTGCCCGCAGTAATTCTTTTGCTTTTAACCGCAGTCTTGTATCCCAATGGTGGGCTACCAGCGCTTATTGGTGTTTCGGTTGTGGTGGGTACGCCTTATGCTGCCCGTGTGGTCGCCGCCGCCACCTATCCCGTTGCTAACGCTGGTTATGTTCAGGCTGCGCTGGGCAGTGGCGTATCGACCGTCTCGATAATCTTGCGGGACATCATTCCCAATATTTCCGCAGTACTTCGTTCGGTATGGAGTCTTCGCATTATCGAAGCGCTGTATGTGCTGGCTACGGCGAGCTTCCTTGGGGTCGGGAGAAGCCTCGGTGAGTTTGCATGGTCAGCGATGGTGCGGGATAACGCGAGTGGAATATCACTGAACCCCTGGTCAGTACTTGCACCAGCCGCCGCGTTGGCAGCGACATCGATTGCTGTAGTGGCCCTGATTAATGGGAGGCAGAAGGAACCGAAGGATGTGCCGAGCTCGTGATTGATGTAGATATTTCCGTGATGCAAAGCGGGCACGTTATCCTACCCCGCACAGTGCTCACTGCCCGAGCGGGTGAGATTACGGTTTTAACTGGGGTGAGCGGCTCCGGGAAGACCTCACTTTTAAAGGCATTGATTGGTGCGGTACCGGAGAGATCGGAAGTAATTGGTGGGGTTTCTGTCGAGTCCAGTGAGTGGCGAGATGTAAACCCGCTGGAGCTTCCATCATGTGAATTAGCTCATTTTCGCCGTGAGCACATTGCTTTCGTAGGACAGGATCCGGGCGCCGAGTTGCCACCATTGATGTCAGTAGCCCGGATGCTCCGGGAGCTAGCTCCAGCGGCCGACGTTGCAGCGTTGCTGCAGCGTGTAGATCTTCCAGCCAGCATTGCTTCCCGGCGGATTCACCAGCTGTCCGGTGGGCAACAGCGGCGGGTGGCATTAGCTCGGGCGCTATCACGTTCGTCTAAAGCAATTGTTCTCGATGAGCCGTTCGCTGGCCTCGATTCCGGTACATCGACGGTTATCGCTCATCTGCTCAGGGACATTGCGGATAGCGGTGTTACGGTCATCTTCACCGCTCACCAGGTTCCTAAGCTCGCGATTGGCATTGACAAAGTCGCGGTTGTCGGGAATGGAATCGAAGAAAACGGTTCGAAATGCCAGATTGCGGAACGCCAGAGTGCAGGGACGAAGACTGATCAAATCCTGCATTTGGTAACGAAAGATACCCAGGTCACAGAACTATCCAAAGCCTCGATCGGTGAATCTATGCCGGGGGCGGTGGCAGGGGCGGGCGCGTCTCCAGTCTTAAGAGTTTCCAACTTGAGCTGCGTGAATAATGAACGCGTGACTCTTTTTCAGGGCCTCTCTTTCGCTGTACAGCGTGGCACTATGGTTGGGGTCAAGGGACCGTCGGGAAGCGGAAAGTCGACACTACTTCGGTGCCTAATCGGGCTAAACCACGCAGAGTCGGGTGAGATTGAATGTGCTGGTGTAACTCGTGAAGCTAAGCGTACATGGCCACGGAAGAATCGTTTGATGATGCAGATAGTTCCGCAGGATCCTGCCTCTACGTTGAACCCGAAAATGACCGCGCTCGATGCCGTAGCGCGTGCAGCCCGGGTGTCGGTAAGGGGACGCCGTGACGCACGCCGAGCGGCAATAGATTTGCTCGATAAAGTCGGTATCGATAAGCAGCTCGCACAGCGTAAGCCAAGTGGACTCTCTGGAGGGCAGAGGCAGCGTGTTGCAATCGCACGTGCTCTAGCCGTGCGCCCAAAGCTCCTGCTCTGCGATGAAATTACCTCTGCGCTTGATTATCAAGCAGCGACCAAAGTGATGAGCGTTCTGCAAGAACTCAACAGCGAGGGAATGGGCATAGTTCTAGTCAGTCACGATGATGAGCTGCTGCAATCGTATTGCTCCACGGTTATCCCAATTGGAACTGCAGCTGTGGGTTGAGACCAATACACGCTTGGTTGTCTGAGCCCAGGCGCTAAAAGTGGGGTCAAGGATGAAAAGGGGCCTAAGTGCAAGAAACTCTCAAGTTTCTTGCACTTCTCGCCCTCCTCAGAAAACAGCCCTGGGGTTTTATCGAAACGGATGCAAGAAACTTGAGAGTCAGCGCGGAAATACCCTGTAAAAGCTCTGCTGTTCGAGTCTTAAATCGGCAGCTTCTTGAAGATCGGGCGCGGGATGTGCTTCAGCACCATCATCACTAGCTGGAATGCCGGCGGAGCCCAGACCAGGGTCTTACCGGCCTCGACGGATTTCACTGCGAGCTTGGCGACATCTTCCTTGTTCACGGTCAACGGAGCCTCGTCCACGTCAGCGGACATACGGGTACGGACCTGACCCGGGCGGATAACCAGGGTCTTGACGCCGTACTCCTCCAGGGCCTCACCCAGGTTCAGGTAGAAACCATCCAGGCCGGCCTTGGTGGAACCGTAGACAAAGTTGGAGCGACGCACGCGCTCACCAGCAACGGAGGACATGGCAATGAACTGACCATGGCCCTGCGCCTTGAACTTCTGACCAACCAGAACACCCATCGACATCGCACCGGTGTAGTTGATGTTCGCAGCCAGGACGGCCTTGCGCTGGTTCTGCCAGAGCTCCTCGGCGTCGCCAAGCATGCCGAACGCGACGATGCAGATATCCACGTCGCCGTCGGCAAATGCCTTCTCGACGACCTCCGGGTGGGAGTCGAAGTCCGTTGCGTCGAAGTCGAGGGTGACCACCTCGGAAGCACCGGCGGCCTTCATCTTCTCAGCGGAGGCCTCGCGCAGCGGATCGTTCGGCAGGGAAGCCAGGATGACCTTGGCCGGGCCCTTCTTCAGGAACTCGGCGGTAATAGCCAGGCCGATTTCACTGGTGCCGCCGAGCAGCAGGATGGACTGGGCAGCGCCTACAGCATTAATCATTGGGGCTTAAATCCTCTCGGTTCTTTTAGTGCAGTTCCAGTCGACGCGACATGTCAGAGGCGAAGACACCGTGCGGGTCGATCTCGTTGCGGGTGTCCAGCCAGCTCTGCATCTCGGGGTACATCTGGTGGAAGTTAGCGGCGGAAGTGCGCGACTCCTTGGCCAGGTAGAGGCGGCCGCCGAACTCCATGACGCGACGGTCGAGGTCGTCCAGGAACTGGCCGAGACCCGGCTTAATCGGGAAGTCCACGCAGACGTTCCAACCCGGCATCGGGTAAGACAGCGGAGCGCGATTACCCTCGCCGAACAGCTTGAACACATTCAGCGCCGAGTAGTGGCCGGAGCGCTGGATATCGCGGACAATCTCCTTGAACGGCTCGACGGCCTCGCGCGGAACAACGAACTGGTACTGCAGGAAGCCCTTGGAGCCATAGCCGCGGTTCCACTCACCGATGAGATCCAGCGGCTGGTAGAACTGCGTGAGGTTCTGCACCTGGTTCCGGTAGGTACCGGACTTCAGCCACCACAGCTCACCAATGCTGATCATTGTCAGCTTGTTCATGGTGAAGGACGGGAAGATATCCGGCACGGTCACCAGCTGCGGAGCGTTGAACTTCAGCGGGTCCTTGGCCAGCTTCGGGGCGTATTCCTCCAGCTGAGCCAGGGTTGCCAGCGAACCGCGGGAGATTGCGGCGCGTCCCAGCTTCGGCTCCGGCGAGATGGCATCGAACCACGCGGAGGAGTAAGTGAAGTTCTCCTCGGAGCCATCGGAGTGGAACTCGATGGTTTCGTCCAGAGTGTGGGTCATGTCGCCATCGGCGATGAAGTAGGCCGTCTCGGTCTTGGTCATCTTGATCCGAGCGCGGACAATAATGCCGGTCAGTCCCATGCCGCCGACAGTTGCCCAGAACAGCTTGCCGTCCGGGTCATCCGCGGAGCCCTCCGGCTCGAGGTGCAGAATACGACCGTCGGCGACCAGCAGCTCCATCGACAGCACATGGTTGCCGAAGGAACCTGCGGAGTGGTGGTTTTTACCGTGAATATCCGGGCCAATGGCACCACCGATGGTGACCTGGCGAGTACCCGGCAGTACCGGCACCCACAGGCCGTAGGGCAGCGCGGCCTTCATCAGCTGGTCCAGCGTGACACCGCCGTCGACATCAACAATCGCCGACTCCTGATCAATGGAGTGGATTTTGTTGAGCTTCTGCATGTCGATGACAAGACCGCCCGAGTTCTGGGCGGGGTCGCCGTAGGAGCGGCCCATACCGCGGGCAATCACACCGCGGCGCAGGTGGGCAGGCTTGTCGGAGTTCTGGTCTGCGACAGCCTTGACGGCGTTAACGATTTCATCCAAGTCCGGCGTCGACAGCACCTGGGACTTAGCGGGGGCAGTACGACCCCAACCGGTTAGGGTCCTGGCTTCTGTGTGTACGGCTCCGTAGGCACCGTTCGAAGCATCGGTGCTGGACTTGCCGTTAGTGTTAGTGGACATCAAGGCTAGGCTACCCCCTTGCACCGGCTCCGTCGCCCGTGACGCTCCGAGGTGTTGGTCACGCTTGAGGCCGCGCACGGGCCGTCGGAAAGCGAGCGAAATGTACGGAGGGGCTATAGATCCATAATTTTTCGGATCTCTTCCGGCAGCATTTCCTGCGAGGTGATCTGCGGGCCGTCGTACGCCTCAAGTGCGCGGTAGACCTGTGCGCGCTCTGCGCTGTCGAGGATGGGCAGCTCCTCGGCGAATAGCATGACCATCTGGTTCGACAGCGGGGTGTTGGTGTACTCGGCGGCCATGTTGATGGTTTCGCGCGGCTTCTTCTTGAAAAAGTCGAACATGCGATAAAGGCTACCCCGCTTCGAATCCGTCACTCGCGATACCATCAACCTCATGATGTCCACGCCTGCTGCTACTCCGCAGACCCTTGCCGTATGTAGTTCCACATCGCCCGTTGTCATTTGGCATGTGGAGCTCTCGCCGTCCTTTGCAGGGGAGAGGTTGTCGGGTGCATGGCTGGTGGATCCGCTTGACGACGGAGCCCTGGAGACCGCCACTAATCTGCTCACCGGTTGCTTTGTTGCAACTGTGACCGCGGGCGATGGTGACGGTGACGCTGCGGCAGAGAGCGCTGAGGGTGCTGAGGGTGCGGACTTGCTATCGCAAGCGATTGAGCAGGCGGGGGCCACGGTGATTGACCTGCCGGCATCCGTGGCCGGCATTCGTGACCACATCGGACAGCTGCGCGCCGCCGCGAAGGAAGAGAAGGCCAAGCCCGGCAAGGGAAATCTGACGGAGCCGCGGTTTCCCAAGGTCAACGACGTGGAGGTTATTGATTTTCCGCATGTTGGCGAAAAGGTCGCAGGGCCGGTGCTGGGGCTTGCCCGCGGGGTAGAAGAGCTGGTGGCGCAGTGGACCGCGGTGGAGTCGCAACGCCTGCGTCGCAAGTACTTGGTAGAGCCATGGGGTGCGGAGCCGCGCCAGATTCCGCTGGTAAAAACGCGCGCATTGTAGCGAGTTTTTGCTATCCAGGCCACATTGTTTTTCCTGCGTACGCTGTGAGGTATGGCAGCACAGACCGATAACGTAGTCGCCTTCCCAGGCGTTCGCGTGGCCACGGAACCGGCCACGCTCATTATCGGTGCCTCTTTAGAGGAAGAACCGTGCAGTGCCCACCGCGTCTTCGGGGTCAATGACCAGATGGATTTGCGAAGCCTGTCCCGCGTGTTAGCGGTCATCTTTGGGTGGGGCGAGGAAAGCGTGCCGACGAAGTTCCATTTGCCCGGCTCTGCGGTGGAGTCTGCGGCGCAGCTGGTGACTGGCGGCAGACCCGCAGCGGTCGGAGTCGTCGATGTTCCCCTGTCCACCACAGTTGCCGAGGTGCTGCAAAGTCCCGGCGATACCCTTATCTGGCAGTGGGGCCTGTGGGAACATACCTTGCAGGTCAGAGAAGCTTTTGCCCGCGATGAGGCCACCCCGGATGCCCTGTGCATCGGTGGCTCGGGTTCAATCCGCGCACTGGGGGATGTGGACGCGGAGGAGCCGGTAGATATTGCCGCAATCAATAGGGAATTGACCGGACGGGACTCTATTCAAAATACGCTGGCCACCGCTCGTGCCGATATCGTGGACATCATCGAGAGGTCGGGGGTGTTTGAATTCGTGCCCCTGTTACAGGCTCTGGACCTGCAGAGGTCGGAAGCAACCGCGCTGGAATTGACCGGGGAGGCGGGGGAGAGCGTCGTTAAGCGATTGCGCGCATTGCCTATAGAGGACGCCGAGAAAGACCCAGCCGGGCACGATGCGGCATTGGTGGAGCTGCTGTGCTTGGCGGCGCTGACCTCGGATGAGCTGCGGCATGATGTGGCGGCGCATGTCATGGAGCGCCTCGGCTGGGAGAGCGACGAGGGCATCCCACTATCCGGCGAGGACGTTGAGGAATTGGCGGCGGCTAGCTGGGCGGAGATGAGCGCGTTGGGGCTAGCTGGGGCGGATGCGCTCTCGCCGGTGGAGCGGCTGGATCTGCTGCGTGAGGCGCTGCGGCGTTAGTTCTTTTCTCCTCTTTATTGCCTGTTTATGTTCGCGCTGGCTGTTTGTTAGCTGGCCGGTGGCCTAGAATTCCTAGGCGTGTCAGCGAATGAAACAGCAAATGAAAACCCGAACCGCGACAACGGCAAGCTCGGAAACGGCTCCCACGAAAACGGTTTTGTCGTAGAGGACTCGGCCGCAGTGCCAATGGCGACGGAGACCAAGGACGAGCACGGACTGAAAGTGCAGATGATGCGCTTTATCATCTCCGGCGTCATCGCGGCGGTGGTGGACTTCGGCCTGACGTTCATCATGCTCAACGCCTTCGGGGCGACCAACTTCTGGGGTAAGACGGTCGGCTGGGTTTTCGGCACGATTACGGCGTACATCATTAACAGCCGCTGGACCTTCAAGTCGAAGTCCTCGGCGAAGAAGGTGCTGGCAGTTGCGGTGCTGTACTTGATTACTTACGCCACACAGGTCGGCATCTTTAATGTGTTGCAGCCCTGGCTTGTCGAGGCCTGGGATTGGAACGCGCAGTGGGCACAGTTCGGCGCATTCGTCGTCGCACAGGGCGTTGCGACGGTAATTAACTTCATCATTCAGCGTGTATTCATCTTCCGTGTGAAATAGCGCGATACGCTGGGGGACGTGACTTCGACTGCTTCTAATAAGGAATCCACTCAGCTGACCGCCGAAACCGATGTTGACATGCTGACTATTCAGCGCGTGCTGTTTGCTCCGCCCGCAGACTGGGTGGAGCCGGATTTGTACTACCGAGTCGAAGGCGTTGGCGCCTACGACAGCTCGGTGCAGGCCACCCGTAACTCGATCACGCTCGGTCGCCACACCGTGGTGCGCACTGACACCTACTTCGGTCGCTTCCGAGCTTCTTACTGGCAGCGCTGGACCTCAATTAAGCAGGTCGAAATCCGTGCGCGCGTGGTCGGTTCCGCGCGTGTGCTGGCCTACACCGAAGATATTGGGGGCCACCTCCGCTTGGAGGACTCCTGGGCAGCGGGCGGCTCGGATGCCGACGGCAACTGGACCGGTGAGCACTCGCCGATGTCAGGTTCTGCCAATGAAGAGGTGCGTCTGACCGTCCCGCTGGACCGCTTCGCCGATGGCGGTGCCATTCACCTGCGCTTCGACACCGAGGACGCAGGCGCAAAGATTTCCGATGTCCGCTATGTTGTGCCCAAGTCGGCTATCAAGCGCGATATTCCGACTGACCTGGTCATTTGTTCCTACAACCGACCGGTTGACTGTGCTCGAACCGTCGCCACGCTGGCTGAGGACCTGCCAGCCCTTGAGCGCGTTCGCACCATCCGCGTCGTTGACCAGGGCGAACAGCACCCGGCCGACGAAGCCGACTTCATCCAGGCCAAGGAGATCCTCGGCGAGCGCCTGAACGTTGTCCACCAGCCGAACCTCGGCGGCGCCGGCGGTTTCTCCCGCGGCATGCGCGACGCCACCGCTGCGGGCGACTGCATGGTTCTGCTTACCGACGACGACATCCGCCCCGAGCCCGAAACCACCCTGCGCCTATCCGCCCTGGCCGTATGCGCGGAAAAGCCGATGCTGCTCGGTGCGCAGATGCTCTTCCTGTTCAACCCGACCAGCCTCTTCCGCACCGGCGAGACCTACAACTGGAAGGCGCTGACGGTCGAGGAGAACGACCCCAAGTTCGGTTACGCCGACGTGGACGTGCGCAAGTACCACCAGCTGCGTCGCCTGGGCGTTGACTACAACGCCTGGTGGACCTGCCTGGTGCCGTCCGAGGTCATTAAGAAGATTGGCCTGGCGCTGCCGCTGTTCTTCCAGTACGACGACATCGACTACGGTTTCCGCGCCGCCAAGGCCGGCTACCCGACTGACACCATTCCGGGCGCCGCCGTCTGGCACGCCGATTTCTACTGGAAGGACATCGAAAACGCCGCCCAGTACTTCGGCCTGCGCAACTCCCTCATCGCCGCCACCATGCACGGCGATGTCACCGCAAAGGACATGGTCAACGTCGCTTCACGACGAATCCTCTCGAACCTGGTCTCCATGCGCTACGGCCTGGCCTGGACGCAGATGGAAGCTGTTCGTGACCTGCTGCGTGGCCCGGAGGTGCTGAAGAACGCATCGCAGGGCGACTTCGCTCGCATTTCTGCTGGTCGAAAGAACTTCCCGGAGACCGAGCTGCTGCCGATGCACGAGATGCCGGGTGGTCTGACCCCAGTTCGCCCGCCGTCACACGAGATCTCCAGCGAAAATAAGACGATGGCAAAGCGTTTGGCTTATACGCAGATGGGTAAGAAGCGCCCGGGACCGGTGGCTGTGGCCTTCGAGGACTCCTTCTGGTGGCACATTTCCACCTTCGACGATGTCTGGGTTACCGATGCTTCCCAGAATGGAGTGCGTCACCTGGTCCGCGACCTGGATAAGGAAAAGTCCATGCGCGCCGAGACCATCAGCCTCATGCGCGAACTGTCCTCCAAGTGGGACGACCTTGCAAAGCAGTGGCGGGCCGCCGTGCCATCTTTGACCAGCGAAGACAACTGGGAAAAGTTCTTCCAGGGCGAGTAGTTCTTCAATCATGACCACGCACACACCCACGCCTTCGACTAGCTCAGGTGACAAAACCCGCAAACAGCTCATCACCATCTTGGTGCTGCTGGTGTTGATTATCCTTGCGATGGTCGTGTTCCTAATAACCAAGATTTCCGGGGATCGAGGTGGCGATTCGGCGGCTGCCGAGGGCAGTGCGTCGTCGTCAAGCGAAAATGGCGATGCGAAGGTGCAGGCGCAGGCGGAGAAGGCCGTCGTTGTGTACAAGCAGGTGCTGGCGAACCCGGCGCCACTGCAGACTTTTGTCGGAGAAGTTAGCCCCGGTCGGGCGATGAAATATGCGCTCGTGCATCTTGATGATGGGTGCGTGCCCGAGCTGGTGCTCAACTATGGCACAAGTGCGATGAGCGCCGAAATTGATGCGATTGGTGTCTACGGCGTTGACGAGAATGGCCAGGAAATTCAGTTTCAGAATTCCTACCATGACGGCGCGGCTTCTGCGGGCGGTGTACGTCGCGCTCTTCAGCGAGCAACTGGGCAGCCGGGTATGTTCTCGTTTTCTGCAGAGAGAGGCGGACGTAATCAGGAAGATTTGCTGGTGACGCGCCAGGGCAATGAGCTGGTGGAAACGCCTGCGAATCCGGGTGCCGGGGAGTTCGAACAGTTTAACTGGATTCCGGTTGACAACCTGGATGTCGTCGAGGCCATTGCTGCTGGTAATGACTGCGCGCCGGGCTCGGGCTCGAATGGTACTGGCGCTGATGGTGGTAACGGTGGCAACGGTGGCCCGAATCCGACGGCGGGGCAGCAGGCTTCGGGGTCGGGTTCGAACTCGGACTCGGGCTCGGGTTCGCAGTCTGGGGCTTCGGACTCGGATTCTTCGGCGACAACGTCTGGAGCCAATTCGCTCACGGGAACCGTGAAAGTGTTCCAGACCAGAGCGGAGGTTCTTGCCTATGAGCAGCGACAGGATCCAAATCCTGGTGCGCAGGATAAAGGTCCCTATGCCATCTTGGTGTTGGATCAGCCGACCGAGGTAACGGCGAAGCTATCTGGGCAAGGCGGGCCGGATACGCGTGTGATTGAAAAAGCCGTAGTCAATCCCGCTCTGCACAACGATGGTGAGCACACAACAATTACCTTCGCCGACGACGAATACTACTGGCCATCTGACCCGGGAGTTCCTTCTGGAATCGTTCTCGAGAATGCGCCGCGGAATTAGCCTGAACTAGTCTCTACGCAGTTATCCACAGCCGCCAAATTGTCCACAGAAACGGGCAATTCGGCGGCTTTTCTGCTGCCAATTTCCGCGGGGTCGGTCATAAATGAAGGCACTAATTCCATGCGTGAATTCCTGTAGCCGACCTCGGGGAGCGTGCCTAAACCAATGCCTACCTGGAATTACGATTCCGATGGCCTCATCCATGCGGCTGCGCAGAAGCAAATCAAGCATCCTTGTGAATACGTCAGTGCCACGTCAGAGCTGGATAATCTGCACGGCCACGTCGAAAGCACAAATATTCGAGATAAATCCCTGCTCAGACTGGCGTACGGAACCTACATCGAGTGCTCTCGCTGGAATGCGCTGTCAGCATTCGAACGTTTTCAACTACAGATAAAGGCACGGGTCAAGCCAGGTTCCGGGACAATCATTACGGGCGAAGCAGCCGCTGCGTTGCATGGCATCCCGGTGCTTGTTCGAAATGCCACAATCGCGCTTGCCAATTCCGGCCTGCGCCGACCTGGCGGCGGATTGCGCCATGTCGGTGGCAGAATCCTCGAACAAGACATCGTTCGCATTGGTGGGCGCTGCGTTACCGATGTGCCGAAAACCGTCATCGATATCTGCCGCACCGCCGAGTCCGAAAACGGGCCAATCATCGTTGACACCGCACTGCGACAGTGGTGTGACCTCGAAGAACTGCACACCGTCCTCACAAATTACCCACGTTCGCCGGGTACCCGCCGCGCCCGCGAGCTACTTCGAACTGCCAGCGCACACAGCGAAACCATCGGTGAGTCAATCACAAAGAAATGCATAATCGACTCAGGAATTGCCACGCTTTACGACGAAAAATGCGTGCTCATGCAGCAAGTCGAGTTCTATGACAGTGAAGGATTCATTGGGCGCGTCGATTTTTATGTGCCTCATCTGAATTTGATCATTGAGTTCGATGGGCTGACTAAGTACTCCGGTGGCGGGGTAGCAGCTACGGAGACTGTGCTTCTGAAAGAGCAAGCTCGCGAGAAGCGTCTGAGGAACCTCCACTTAGATGTACTCCGCTTCCAATGGGCGCAGGTCATTAATGGGGACTGCGTGGAGGTCTTGCGACAGTTTGCTATTCGGCAGAGGCAGCGCATTCAGGCAGGTGGGTTGGTATTTTCGTCCGAAGTTGGGCGTTTTCGTCAAGCCACTGTCCCGTATAAAGATCGGCAGCTCCGTGATTCCAGAATCCAGGAGCGTAAGCAGCGTTTGCAGCTTCTGGAAAATGCACCGGCCTCGCGCGACTCAGGCTAAGTTCAGCTGCTGACCTATTGCAATTGTGCTCACCGGACTTGGAACGATTTCGAGCGGACTGGCTCGGATTTCCAGCGACTTATGGCCAACTTTCCGCCACTTGTCGATGACTTTTCAGGACTTATGGCCACGCTGTTGGCCTGGCCCGCGCACTTATCGTAGGACTATTCACTTATGCGCAGGCTGTAGCGCATCGATGAGTGAATACCTCATCGATATGTCAGTGGAGGAGAAGGGAACCAGGGGTTAGGTAACACTTTTGCGCACTGAGCACTCGAAATGCGGACTACACGACCCGGGCGAGATCAAATATGCAGGCCAGTGCCACAGCCTCAGCCCCACCAGCCGCAACGCCAGCCCGAACTACTTCGACTTTGGATCGAAGCGCTCGAAGTTCTCCGCGCGCCCCTGCTTCAGTAGCTTGAACCAGCGGTAGAAGCCGCGGACATCGCGGCGCTGGACCAGGAAGAACCAGCCGAAGCGCAGGAACTCCTGTGGCATGAGCTTGCGCATGCCGGGCTGGCTCATCAGGTAGCCGCGGTTGCGGTAGGTGAAGTAGCGCTTGAAGTCATTGGTCGGGTACTGCGTGTGCATTTTGCCGCCGAGAATGGGCACAAATTCACCCGAACCGGAGGGGTGCAGGTAGGCCGTCGTCAAGCATGTGCCGAACCGGAGGCCGGAGCGGACCAGGCGGCGGTGGAATTCGACCTCGTCGCCGCGGATGAATAGGCGGTAGTCGGGAACGCCGAGCTGTTCCAGCGAGCGGGCGCTAAACAGTGCGCCGTTAAACAGGGATGCGATGCCGGGCAGGAGGTCGTGGTTGCCGTCGATGGTTTCGAGGTCGCTAGGCAGTTCGAGTCCGGTCGCAGCCTTCTGATCTGCGAAATTGGTGAACCATCTCCGCCCCTCAGAGTCGTTCACTGCCGGGAGTTTGGGGTTGATGCCGCTTTCGAAAAGCTCCTCGCGATGACGGCGCCACACCAGCCCGCGGCGCAGGGGGAATGCCAGCTTGTTCGGGGCCTTAATGTCGCAGACCACCGGCGAGACAGCGTCGAGCTGGTGACGTCGCGCGCAGCTGTGCAGCGCCTTCAGCACGTAGGAGTCCTCCGGGCGCCCGTCATCATCGGCGCACCAAATCCACTCCGCGCCCAGCGACAGCGCAGTCAGCATACCCAGTGCGAAACCACCAGCGCCGCCCAGGTTCGTCTTGGAACCGACGTAGTGAATCTCCGGCGCCGATCCGCTTTCCGACGACTGCTGCGCCGCCACCTGCTCGGCGAGTTCCTTGACCTTCGGGTCGTTGCCGTTGTCGACGATGATGAGCCACTTCGGCATGTGGGTCTGGCTGGCAACGATGGGAAGCGATTGGCGCAGGTCCTCGATGCGGTTGTGAGTCACCACGATTGCGGCCGTTGCTGCCTCATCGTGATTTGGGTGGTCAGCCGAGTTTTCGCTCACTTCGTTCTCCATCGGGGACGTACCGTTTATTACTGTTTTTATTGCTGTCTATCTTGCCATGTTGCTCCGGGTGAGCAATTCCAAGCATCCGTGCCGCCCGCCAGCCGCCGGCCGGCTGCCCGCGAGCCGCTCGCTCGGCCACGATGGGGGAACTGCGCCCGGACTCCCGGCGAAGCTGCTACCGTCGCTGCGCGAGCACGCGGCGCACCTGGTCGGCGGCCTCTTTACCTTCGTAGGCTTCGACCACTTCGTCGACAAGCCCTGCCTGTCGAACCGTACCGTGATCAATCCACAGCGCCGTGTCGCACAGCTGCGCCAGGAACTCATTTGAGTGCGACGCAAACACCAGCAGACCGGAGCGATCGACCAATTCGGTCAACTTCGTCCGGGCCTTCGCCATGAATGCGGCGTCGACGGCTCCGATGCCTTCGTCGAGAAGCAAAATCTCCGGCTCAATGGACGTGACCACGCCGAGCGCCAGTCGCACGCGCATACCGGTGGAGTAGGTGCGCAGTGGCATGTGCAGGTAGTCGCCGAGTTCGGTGAACTCTGCGATTTCGTCGAGCTTGGATTTCATCTGCTTGCGCGTCTGCCCCAGGAACAGACCGCGGATGATGATGTTTTCCAGGCCTGAGATCTCCGGGTCCATGCCGACACCGAGGTCGAACACCGGAGCCACACGGCCGCGCACATCGGCGGCACCGCGCGTGGGCTCATAGATGCCCGACAGCAGTCGCAGCAGCGTGGACTTACCCGCTCCGTTGTGGCCAACCAAGCCGACGCGGTCGCCCTCGCGCAGGTGAATGTTGATGTCCTTCAGCGCTTCAATGACCACGACGTTGGAGTCATTGCGGCCAATCGCACCACCCGCGGCGCCGAGGAACGCCTTCTTCATCGACCGCGATTTGGCGTCGAAAATGGGGAAGTCAACGCACGCGTTGTAAGTATCAATGCTGACCATGCTTATCCCTTGCTAGTTCTATTCGCTTAACGACGGCCTTTGCGGCCTAAACCCAGTAGCTCACGCGGGAGCGCCACAGGCGCATGGCCCCGAGTGCCAGCAGCAGGCCGACTGCGGTGCAGGCGAGGACAATCCACCAGTGGTAGGTATCCACCGGCTCGCCGGTTAGCGGGGCACGGATGATTTCCAGGTAGTGGAACAGCGGGTTGATCTCTGCGATGCGTGCGCGTTCGGCGACGGCACCGCCCTGTTCCTCCAGCGTCTTGGTGGTCCACACAATCGGAGTCATGTAAAACACCAGCTGAATTAGGGAATCCAGCAGTGGTGCCACGTCGCGGTAGCGCGTAGCGATGATGCCGAAGAACATCGTCACCCACACGCCGTTGACCACCAGCAGCGCCATCGCGGGGATGACCAGGAAGAAGTTCCAGCCCAAATCCGGCCGGAAGACCAGCACGAGGATCAGCCAGATCACCATGTTGTGGGCCAGGAAGAGCAGCTGCCGCCATACCAGCCTGTAGACGTGAACACTCAGCGCACTGGGCAACTGTTTGATCAGGCCTTCGTTTTCAATGAAGACGGTTGCGCCCTCGCGCACGCAGCCGGAGATGAATCCCCAGATGATCAGGCCAACGGTCACGTGTGGCAGGAAGAACGCCAGCTCCTGCTGGAACAGCAGCGAGTACAGCAGGCCGAGAGCGAGGGCCATGGCGCCGGTGGCAATGGTGATCCACAGTGGGCCAAGCGTGGAGCGGCGGTAGCGCTGCTTGATGTCCTGCCAGCCCAGCTGCAGCCACAGCTCGCGCTGGCCGAAGCCGATAGCTAGATCCCGCCAGGCAGCGCCCATGGTGCGGGAACGCGACTTGAAAGCCGGTGCCTCGCCTGTTGCGTCAGTTATGCGCGCAATGTTGCGACGGAGAGTTTCCTCCGTGCGGATAGCGGAGCCATTGCGCACAGTATTGGCCGGCTGGTCGGCTGCAGCTGCGGATTGGCGATCATTTTCTGCGTTAGTCACGTCTCCAAACTACTAGCTAGGGCGGTTTAGATTGAATACCGACGGCACCGGGCGAGCCATTATTCCACGTCGTGACGGCGAACAACCGTCGCGTGGGGTGGTCGTCCTTGGTGGTGACGTGGTGCTTCTGAGGCTGTTTCCACGGTTGGTTATGTGACCCTGGAAAACTTACATACAATCGCCGCTGTAACTGCTTTATGGCATGCAGCTGGTGCATATGGTTCACGCATCGGGAGTGCTTGCGCATGGCTACAGGCAAGAAAAGTTCGTCCAATTTTAAGCAACTACTAAAAAGGGATAAAGATTATCCTATAGGGGGTTGCTTCGATAGAATTGGTTCCAACTAAGATGTGCAATCGATACACGGTTCGGGGCATGGATGCTCGATTCGTGGGTGATTGCACAGTTAACTCTGAAATAGATATCGCAGCTTGAATTCGAAACCGGGAAAGGGTTTTCATGGCCTTCGATGTGCCGACAACCAGGGGTGCTTACTCGTCGCTTTCCGACGGGTGGACATACCTCAATGCGGGTCAACGCACCCAGGTACCCGAGCGTGTCCAGGCCGCGATGATTTCTGCATTTCGCAATGCCCAGAAGTCCCTTCCTGGTGAGACTGGGGCGGGGGCTCATGGCCAGTCGCGCAGCTCGGGCGTTCCCGCTGCAGCGGAGCTAACCGCCAGTGCGCGCCGGGCTTTTGCCGACCTCACTGGCGGCCCGGTCGCCGGCGTGGTGTTGGGATCTTCGCGTGAGGTGCTCATGGAGCAGTTCACGTCCGCAATGAGTCGACGCTTGACGCTCGGCTCTAACCTGGTGATTTCTCGCATTGGTTCGCAAGTTGTACACGCACCACTACGCCGGGCAGCCAATCTCTACGGAGCTCAAGTCCGCATTGCCGAGGCTGACTTGTCCTCGGGTACGTTGCCGTCCTGGCAGTTCGACGAGCTCGTAGACGAGCACACTCGCCTCGTTGTCGTCCCGGCCGCGGATCCGTTCATTGGCACCATTGCCCCGGTAGCTGACATTTCTCGGCGGGTGCATGAGTACCCCAACGCCTGGGTTTTGGTTGATGCCTCGGATATTGTCGCCTACCGCGATGTGTCGATGAGCAAGCTGGGCGCCGACATCATGCTGGTTGATGCCTCCGTGCTGGGCGGGCCTGAGGTCGCAGCATTGGTGTTCAAGGATCCCGAGATGTTCGAGCGCATGACGTCGTTAAGCTATGTGCCGAATGTGCGCGGCGTCGAGCGGATCGAGGTTTCCCCGGTGTCGCCGGCGTTGCTTGGCGGAGTGTCGGAATCGGTGCTGCACCTGGCATCACTGGATAGCACGGCGAGGGGGTCGCGTAGGCACCGCATTGAAACGGCGATGCCGCAGGTTTCTCGCTACTTGACGACGTTGTCGGAACGCCTAATTGCGGCGTTGATGACCCTGCCGCGGGTGTACATCATCGGCATGGATACCGAAGATGATTCTTTCGCGAGTGTGTCGCGGGCACAGCATATTCCGCGCGTTAGCTTCCTCGTCGATGGGGTGTCGGCGAAGGTGGTTGTGGACAGGCTGCTGGATAATGGCCTGGTGACCAGCATTGTTGATGCATATGAATCACCACTGCTGGAGGCCATGGGCATCGATGAGGCTGGAGGCGCCGTGGGAGTTGGCCTCCAGCCGTTCAATACGCCGCACGACATTGACCAGCTCGTGCGCGCAGTTGCCTCGCTCGGTTAGCTAGGTAGTCAGCGCAATCTTGCCGCTGACCGCGCCGCTGTCGAGCAGCTCGTGGGCCTTGGCTGCGTCGCGCATATCCATGACCTCATGAATTTGAGGGGTGACGGTGCCGTCGGCAAGCATTGGCCAGATGGTGTCCTCTGTGGCGTTGACGATGCGAGCCTTGTCAGCGAGATCGCGGTAGCGCAGGCCGGTGGCGGTGATGGAGCCGCGCTTGCTCAGCAGGCGGCCGATGTTGAGCTCGCCCTTAACGCCTCCCTGCATGCCGATGATGACCAGGTGGCCGTCCTTCGCCAGGGCCTTGACGTTTCGGTCGAGGTACTTTGCGCCCATGATGTCCAGAATGACATTGGCGCCACCCTCAGCTGCAACGATCTCCTCGAAGTCCTCTTCCTTGTAATTGATGAGGATGTCGGCGCCGAGCTCCTTGCACTTAGCCAGCTTCTCCGCCGAACCGGCGGTGACTGCGACGCGAGCACCGAGCCGCTTGGCCATCTGAATAGCGAAAGTGCCGATGCCACCCGCGCCACCGTGGACCAGCAGTAGGTCGCCTTCCTTGAGGCCGGCAATCATCACGACATTCGAGAACACCGTGCAGGCAACCTCGACGATGGATGCGGCCTCGGTGAAGGAGTAGCCATGTGGCAGGGGGAGAATCTGGCCGGCCGGGACTGCGACCTTTTCGGCGTAAGCGCCACCGGAGAGAAGGCAGCAGACCTCGTCGCCGACTTTCCAGCCCTGGGAGTCCCCCTTGACCTCTTCAATGACACCCGCGCACTCCAGGCCGAGGGTGTCGGTCACGCCTTTCGGTGGCGGGTAGTGGCCAGCGGCCTGCAGTAGGTCAGCGCGGTTTACGCCAGCGGCTTTGACCTTGACCAGCACCTGCCCATCCTCGAGAGTCGGTTCCGGAGCATCGGCCCATTCCAGGGCGCGGGGGTTGGAAAGATCAGTCTGAATGATTGCCTTCATAGTCTTCAAAGGTAATGCAAAAACTGGTTATGCACGCGGTATTTCAAGCTCTTTTGCAATTAGCAAAAATAGTTATGTCTGTAGAGGTGGATGCTTGGGGTGTGGTTTCCGATGAAGGGCTTGCGAAAGGTGCTGGCAAGGGGTGTTATGAGGGCGTTTGCTGCCTTACGGCGGTATGCGGTTATGATGTTGGCGTTGGAAGTATGGCAGAGCGGCCGAATGCACTGGTCTTGAAAACCAGCGAGGGTCACACCTCCGGGGGTTCAAATCCCCCTGCTTCCGCAGATAGAAACCCTCGGTAGATGTTCTACCGAGGGTTTCTTCATTTCTCTTAAAAGTTGGCGTATGTGCTGAGGTCAGCGACGGATAGTCGGACCTTTGGGAGGCTTTCGTGGTTAACCCCGTTATGGGGTGGTCGGACGGGCATGTAATTGGGCTCTTTGGATACCCCTGAACAGCGTTACAGGGGGCAAGCTGGGGTGTTTTGTCGCGGGATGGAAAATGGGGGCAATTTTGGCAGCGGTGAGGAACAGCCATTTCAGGGCAGTGCGTATTTCTATAGTTAAAAGTATTCCAGCCGGCCCAAACCTGTAACGCATGTGCGGACATGTGACTGTTGTGACTAATGTGGCGACAAGGTTTTCGATTTTTAGGTTGATGTTCGAAAAATGGCTACTTGTTGCCGCCGTCGATAGGTGTCGTATTAACTATCGCCAAGTGAACCGCACGCCGATGCATCACGCGTGCATTCCTACTGGAGAACCGCCATGTTGGCCTACTCCGACCACAAGTCTTCGCATCGTTAAAAGGAGCCCGTGACAGATGGCAACTCGCACCGTACGTAACCGCAGCATTGCTCGCATTGCTGCACTCTCTCTAGCCGCAGGTATGACCTTTGCGGGATTCGGTAATACCGCACATGCTCAGGACCTGCTGAGCGTTGATTCCATCACTCAGACTGTCACCGACGCCATTGGTGAAGTCACCGGTACTGGTTCCTCCAGCGCGACGCATAGCTGGAAGAACTCCAATGTGACGCGATCCGTTGAGGTCAATGGTGTCGCGGGTGCCGTCGTCAAGCCTGGCGATGTCGTGACCTTTACTCTGACCTACACGGACAACAACATCTGGGGTGCGAAGTCCTACATTCAGCGCATGACCGATGTCATTCCGGATGGCCTGCAGTACGTGGCCAACTCGGCGACGTACAAGGTCGGCGACGATGAGTGGGCAAACCAGAACGAGTCAGACAAGTGGCTGGAAATCGTTAACAACGGTGCGGTGGAGTTTAAGGCCGGCACCATCTTTCAGGCATGGGGCTCCCCGACCACGTCGACTGTGAGTTTCAAGTGGAAGTACCGCGTCACGAACGCAATTGCCGACGGTGCGTTGAATACGGGAACCGAAATCCACTTCAACCCGAGCAATTCGGTGGAGAAGCTGCATGACATGGGGCCGAAGCTCACTGTGAAGCGGGAGGCGCCAGCTCCGGATATTCCGGGTATTCCGGATGTCCCAGGTGGCTCGCTGGGCTCCCCGAGCCTGCAGTCGCCGAGCCTGCCGTCACCGGGGCTGCCGTCGCCGGGCATTAACCGCTAAGTAATTCCAGCTTTTCCACCGCGCCTGTTTTCAGGTTTTCACAGAGAGTTTTCCCATCATGCGCAATATGCACTCCAAGAACATCGCGGCCTCTCGTCCGCGACGTCGCTCCCGTACCGCCATTGCCGCAGTTACCCTCGCAGCTGGCTTGACCTTCGGTTTCGGCGCTCCTGCCATGGCGCAGTCCCCGGGTCTGCCCTCGCCGAGTCTGAACTCGCCAGGACTTAATTCGCCTGGTCTGACCCTGCCGGGCTCGAGCGCCCCGAAGAAGAAGCTCGGCACCATCGGTGGCCCGGCATGGTCTGCTGATGTTTACTCGCAGATTATCCGCGGTAAGGAGGTCCGACCGGGTGACGAGGTCACGATCCGTATTGAGGTCGTCGGTGTCAACGGCAACGCCAAGCTGCGGGGAATCGGCCACAACATCCCGGCTGACTTTGAGCTCGTTCGTGTGACTCGCCAGTCGCAGGACAATATCCTCGGCGGCGGTATTTACACGCTGAAGGAGGGGGAGTACGTCAACACCGAGCGCAACGGTAATCGTCAGGTGCGCCTGTCCTGGACGGAGGGCGGCTTCCTCGGTGCCTTCAAGGACAACCCGACTGTCAGCAGTTCGAAGTCTGTCTCCGTTGACTTCACGTACCGGGCTCCGGACTACGAAGGTGAGTTCGACAACGGCGGCTACGCCCACGTGGGCGCGCTTTTGAGCCCCAACGAGAACTGGGTTGTCGGCGGCGAAAAGGTAGTCGTGAACAAGAATGCGAAGCCGTCGTGGTGGCCGTTCTAACGACTGTTCTAGGTCGCGATTAGCGGCAGTTCTCCAGGGATGAGTAAAAACTTCCCCAGATAGAGAGCGAATTACAGAACGTAAACCCCCGGTCGCATGCGGTCGGGGGTTTCGTGTGTCCGAAATTTGCCACACGTAGTTTTACGGAGACAATTTAATTGCTCCGACCAACGTGTACTGTGGCCTGAAACAATACGGGCAAATTGCTAAAACCGGTAAGCTCGGTCTTGCTGTAATACAAACCCAGCGTCATGCTGGCGGACGGTATTGAGGAAAAGGTCGAACAATGGCAACGAATCGGAGCAACCACTCGGACGACTCGTTCGGTGAGTGGAGCATAAATCCGGGCACGTCAGATGATCAACCCTCCGCTGATACGCCGGCAAATGCGTGGAGCGCTGTGGATGGGTCACAGTGGGAGCAGCCTGAGGGGCAAACCCAGTATCTGCAGCAGCAGTATCCACAGTCCCAGCAGCCTGAACCATACCGCCCTGCCCCCTATGTTCCAGGTCCGCAAGCTGGCCCGGCTGCTGCGCCGCGCAATGACAACAAGGGGCTGACCATCGCGGTTATTGTCCTGGCACTCGTTGCGGTCGCTCTCTTCGTCGGCGCAATGGCATACTTCTACTTCTCCGATTCGAAGGGAGTGAATTCGGCCGGCAGCAACTCGCCCCAGTCGGTTCAGTCCGCTAGTGCTGAGGATTCCTCCACGTCGTCGACTGCTGAGCAGAAGCGTCGCGCTGAAGGGTTCCAGCCGCCATCGAATTGGCGCCACTGCTCCGGCTCAGGCGATCCGGGTGATTTGAACTTGGTATATGCAGAAGATGTCGGCGGTAACACGACGACCTGTCAGTTTGCCACCAACGTCCGCAATTCCTTCGTTGAGCAGTATCAACTTACGAAGAAGCTCAACGGTACTGTCACCGCTAGCAGCCCAACAACAGGCAAGACATACAGCATGACCTGCCGCGATAACGGTGAGGTTGTCACTTGTACCGGCGGTACGAATGCGACGGTGCACATTGTCTAAACGTCTCCGAGTAGCTCTGGCCGCAACCGCCGTCGTCACGCTCGGCCTTAGCGCCTGCACCATCGGCACCGACTCGGCGGACATGCCGTCGCCGACGCTATCCAATCCGCTTGACGACGGCCCCGGCGGAGCATCCTCCGACGGGAAAGTTGTGCCCGGTGAGATGCCTCGCGAAGTTGTCGAGGCAGTGAAGTCCGCGCAAAAGGAACTCGGTGGTCTGGCCGGCGCCGCTCTGGCAACGCCGGATAAGGATTCCGAAGTGGTTGCCACAGGTGACTTCAAAACGGGTCCGGCCTGGTCTACCTCCAAGGTGCCGATTGCGGTGGCTTATGTGCGCCAATCGGGCGTGGATTCCCTGGTCGAAGCCGCAATCACGGTTTCCGATAACGATGCGGCTGAGTCCATGTGGTACTCCCTGGGCGATGACGCGACCGCGGGCGCGACCACCGACGAGATTCTCCGAGAGGGCCACGACACCCGCACCGTCATGGGCACTGACCGCATCCGTGCGGAATACACCGTCTTCGGGCAGACGCAGTGGGATTTGCGCGACCAGGCTATTTTCGGCGCCAATTTGCAGTGCATCGAGGCGGGCCCAAAGGTCGCTGACCTCATGGGACAGATTGCCGACGAGCAGTCCTACGGCCTCGGACGCATCCGCGGCGCCCACTTCAAGGGCGGTTGGGGTCCCGATGATGAAGGCGTCTACCTTGTGCGGCAGTTCGGCTATCTGCCGGGCAAGAAGCCGGGCACCTTCGTTGGTGTAGCTATCGCAGCCCAGCCTGACGACGGCACCTATGAGACCGGCCAGCAAATGCTTGACCGCATCGCAAAGGCGATTGAGCGCAGCGGTGGCGCGACCACCGGCCGCGCCGGTAGCTGCTAGCTGAGCGATAGCTGTTAGCGCTCAATTCCTAGCGCAGCCAGCAGCTGCGAGGTCTCTTCCTCAGTAGTGATGGTGATGCGAGCACCTTCGCCGGCAAAGCAGCGAATGAGAATGTTGCGCTGCGCCAGGAAGTCACCGAGATCCGTGGTGGTGGCCACCGAGACGTCGTCAAGCAAAGAGAGATCCGCGATCCGACCCTCGTCAATCCAAATGAAGTTGGCCTGCGAGTTCGGCAGCACCGTCTCGCGGCCGGTGGCGGCGTTGATGGCCTCTGTGGCGGCGACGCGCTGTGCGCGGACCTCAGCAATGCGGGCGGTGAGCTCTTCCTGTGCGTCGAGCGAGGTGAGCGCGGCAATCTGCGCGAGAGTGTTTACGGAGAAGGGGATAGCGACCTTATTCACGGCCTCCACAAGCTTCTCCGGGCCGAACATGTAGCCCACGCGGAGCCCGGCCAAACCGTAGACCTTGGAGAATGTGCGCAAACCGACCAGGTTGGGGTAGGTATCCAGCAGCTCATGCGCCAACGGGGTAGCGGCATGAGTGGCCTCGTCCACCAGCTCGATGTACGCCTCGTCGAGAGCGACCACAACATCGCCCGGAACCTGCGCCATAAACTCCGCGAAAGCCGCGAGAGTGATGGTCGTGCCCGTCGGGTTATTGGGATTACAGACGAAAACCAGGCGTGTGCGGCCGGTGATAGCGGCAGCCATTGCCGAAAGATCATTGCGACCCTGCGCATCCAGCGGCACCGGCACCGGAGTAGCCCCGGCGACGCGAGCGAGAATGGGGTAGGCCTCGAAGCTGCGCCACGGGAACACGACCTCATCCCCATCCTCACAGGTGGCCTGCACGAGCTGCAGGCACAGAGCAGAGGAGCCGCAGCCGACCGCGACCTGCTCCATGGGCAGACCCAGGTGCTCGCCGAGCTTAATGCGCAGGTCAACCGCGCCCATGTCCGGGTAGCGGTTCGGGCTGGTGGTTGGGTCAGCGATGGTCTGTGAGATGGCCTCCACCACCGAGGGCAGTGGCGGTTGGGTCATTTCATTGGACGCGATCTTCAGCGCGCCGGGCACAGCCTTGCCCGGGACATAGGCCGGAACCTGCTCGAGGTCGGCACGGGTTTTGGGCTGAACTGAAGATGCATCGTTGGTCATAGGCCTAACTGTAGAACATGGCCCGGATTGGGCAGTACAGAATCCCCGCAAAATCCCAAGGTGTGGTCGCTATTTGTGGCGCCGTATTTGGTGGCTTCGCGGGTGTTTTGCTTTTCAATTCTTGTGTTCTGTAGGATTGGCTGCGGTTATTTGGTCTCGTCCACGCAATGGCGAACGCAATGCTCATGCAATGGCGAACAGCTTTGCTGAAGCGGGATCGATGCCAGTGGTTTTGGAGGCGTGCCAGAGCGGCCGAATGGGGCTCCCTGCTAAGGAGTTGCCTGTCTTGCGACGGGCCGGAGGTTCGAATCCTCTCGCCTCCGCCACACGCGCCCGTAGCTCAACGGATAGAGCATCTGACTACGGATCAGAAGGTTAGGGGTTCGAATCCCTTCGGGCGCACCATGTAGACCCGCACCTTGTAGGTGCGGGTCTTTTTGTTTTATTACCTGGCAGTGCAGCGCGAGCGGGTTAAGTGACAAAAAGTGTGTCCGCTCGGT
>NZ_KV821830.1:0-10662 GCF_001815745.1 Corynebacterium sp. HMSC064E07
CACACACCCCACCAAAGACACAAAACCCCAGGTAAAATAGAGAAAACCACCACAAGCCACCACTGGAGAATCACTCCCTACGGTTCTGAAGCATCCAGAACCGAAGACTTGCGATGGTTTTCCGCACCGCGTGTTTAACTAGCACCGTGCGCTTAGCCGTTAGCCACTGACCAGAGGCCAACAATCACTAGCTAACCCGTTCAACCGATGCGCCAAGAGAATTGAGTGTCTCTACGAAGCCCGGGTAACCGCGATCAATGTGATAGACATCGTGCACCTCAGTGACGTCACCTTCTTCAGTGCACAGTCCAGCAAGCACTAGTCCCGCTCCGGCGCGAATGTCCGAAGACCACACAGGTGCCGAACTCAACGTTTCCTTTCCGCGAATCATCACGTGATGACCATCGATAGTCGCGTCAGTGCCGAGGCGAATCATCTCGTCGACAAACCGGAAGCGCGACTCAAAAACGTTCTCGGTAAGCACCGACGTCCCTTCGGACACCGCAGACAGAGCAATGGCCATGGGCTGCATGTCCGTCGGAAAGCCAGGGTAAGGCAGCGTTTGGTAGTTCACACCCTGCGGACGCCCGTCCATACGCACGCGGAAGCCCTGCGGGTAGGTCTCGACCTGAGCGCCTGCGTTCTTCAGTTTTTCCAGAGGAAGGTGCAGGTATTTAGGGTTAATGCCAACGACCGTAATATCGCCGCCGGTCATCGCTGCAGCATAAGCCCAGGTCCCTGCGATAATTCGGTCGCCGACGACCTTGTGCTCAGTCGGGTGCAGCTTCTCGACGCCCTCAACCGTGATGGTGTTAGATCCCGCACCCGAAATCTTGGCGCCCATCTCCACGAGCATCTCGCACAGGTCGACAATTTCGGGCTCACGGGCGGCGTTATCCAGCACAGTCGTACCTTCCGCTAGTACGGCCGCGGTCAGAATATTCTCGGTCGCGCCGACGGACGGGAAGTCCAGCTTGATGTTCGCCCCCTTGAGTCGCCCCGCCTCAGCCACCACGCAACCGTGGTGAATATAGGTGCGCGCGCCCAATTTCTCCAGGCCAGCCTGATGCATGTCCAGCGGGCGGGAACCAATAGCGTCACCACCGGGCAGTGCGACAATCGCGTTACGGGTACGCGCCGTCAGCGGCCCGAGCACACAGACCGAAGCGCGGAACTGGCGCACGGCATCGAAGTCGGCGTGATGCGAGAGTTCTTCGGGCACCGTGATCTCAATCCGGTCGCCCTCGCGCGTAACGGAGCAGCCGAGCCCTTCGAGGACCTTTTGCATCAATGGCACGTCATCAATTTCAGGGCAGTTCGTCAGTACTGTCGTGCCCTCGGCGAGAAGCGCCGCACCCATCAGTTTCAGAACCGAGTTCTTCGCCCCGGAAATCTGAACCTGACCATTTAGCGTCGCTCCGCCTTTAACCAGAAATCGCTCATTTCCCACTCCCCCAGCCAACCACATTTCGCAATATCGCGCTTAGGCTTGAAGCTATGAGCGTTCATCTAACTCGCATTTACACTCGCACCGGCGACGACGGCACCACTGGATTATCCGATTTCAGCCGCGTTCCCAAGGATGATTCTCGCCTTATCGCCTACGCCACGTGCGAGGAGGCCAACGCCGCACTCGGTCAGGCGCTCAGTTTCGGCACGCTTGACGACGAGGTCTCGGCTGTCATCCGCTACGTGCAGAATGACCTCTTTGATGCCGGAGCCGACCTGGCAACACCTGTTGAAGAAAACCCGAAGTACCCGCCGTTGCGTATCGAGCCGGATTACATCGAGCGACTCGAGCACTGGTGCGACCAGTTCAATGAACAACTGCCGAAACTGGATTCCTTCATCCTCCCGGGAGGCACACCAGCCGCAGCACTGCTACACACAGCTCGGGTGATTACTCGCCGAGCTGAGCGTGCAGCATGGGCTGCCTGCCGCGAATTTCCCGAAACCACCTCAGTCCTACCGGCGAAGTATCTCAATCGCCTGTCTGACCTGCTGTTTATTCTTTCGAGAGTGGCCAATGACGGAAACGACGTTAAGTGGATCCCCGGTGGTGAGCGCGAAGCCCAGCGGCAAGCAGGGGGTAAGTAGCGGGTCAGGTAGCAGAACTGACTACCCCAATACCCGCGGGTTTGGACGCAAAGGAACCGTCGTCAAGCGGTTTACGGCAGTGCGCCGATGCGACGGGCCGCGTTGACGGCCTCGTAGCGAGTATGGGCGCCCAGCTTGCGCATTACGGAGCGGAGGTAGGACTTAACCGTCTCGGCACCGATGCCCATTTCCTCTGCGGCCTCGACGTTGGTGTGACCGAGGGCGACACAGGCGAGAACATCGAGCTCACGAGCCGACAGCTTGGTGGTCTGCTTGACGCGAACCGGGGTGACCATCTGGTCACAGAGCACCTCGAGTTCCTGGCGCAGCTTCTCGTCATCCACACGGTTAGCGAGCATGCGCAGCTTGGAGTGCGTGGAACGAACCTGCTCCCACTCAGCGCCATTCATGATGCGGCCGCCCTTACCGTTGCCAGAACGATCCATGTTGCGGCAGGCATCGACGACAGCGAGGTCCTGCTCCAGGCAACGGGCGGTCATTGTGACCTCTTCAAGAACCTTGTCCCCCAGGCGCACCGAGGAGTGCACGCCACCGTAGAGCACGCCACGGACAAGACGCGAAACGATCACCGGCACGGCGACCAGCGAGTGCAGGCCTTCGTCACGAATCTTGTCGTCATACTCATGGGTAATAACCTTGGCGCGCAGGTAGTCACTGACACCCACCGGGCGGCGCGTGGCCAACACGCGACCACCGACACCCGCACCCGATTCCACAGTCAGATTCTGCAGGGCCGGAGTACGCAGGCCAACCCAGTTGTTGATCTGCATCTTAGAGTTATCGGTGACTTCCGCATACATTGTGACCGGAATACCAGTCGCATTCTTTAGGGCGACCAAGGACGACTTAATAACCTCATTGTCGTCCAGAATGCGGTGGGGATCCATCTCGCGTCCTCCTGCGTAACGGGCAAATTGCTTCACTGGCACCCACAGAGGCACCATCAGCCTGTGACTTCGCGCCGACTTACACTCCTACGAAATGGCCAACTACCGCTCAGCGGCCACTGACCCTTTCGGGGGCTGTAAACCGTACAAAGTAGATAGTACCCTCCGAACGGGTACACCTGCATTAAGGCATCCGTCACACAATCTTAGGAAACAACTAGGTTTCTCTACAAGTACGTAAAGAAAATACCAGGATAAATCCTGTCATTAGCCCCGCCTCGGCCGAATAAATACAAGGCAGGGGGTAGCTATTTTTCCGCTAACAAACTGCGTGAATGTTGATAACAGAGGGTAATGAACGGCGTTTTACCCCCAATGCGGACATTTTCGAAAAAGACCTTCGCTTATTTTGCATCGTGCGCTATTGTCATACATGCAACAGGTTTTGTTGAGTTCCACTTTCAATGCTACGTCCTCCACGTGGTTGTCCGAAGGTGGTGCACAGCAAACGCAAGAGGGAATCCGGTGCAATTCCGGAACTGTCCCGCAGCGGTAATCTGGAACAAAATTCGCCAACGGCACTGAGGTTATTTCAACCTTGGGAAGCGGCGAAAAGTAGGAAAATTGATAATAAGGATCTGCACGTAAGCATTGAAGCTTGCGGCAGTCGTCATCCCCTTATTGTCGGTCACGCCAGAAAGTCCGAATACCTGCCTGATGCGCCGAGGGCACTGCAAAGTGCCACGGCCACGGAGATCGCCCGCGGACAGGTGTGACGTGAAATGGAAGCGAAGAAATGCGACAGCTTCGCCTATATTTCTAGGCCTATTTTCATAGGCATTACGCCCTGCCCGCGGGCGCTTTTCTCATTTTTAGCGTGGTTTAGCTGCACATATCGATGAGCTATTCACCAACCAAACCGCTCGCCTAAACATCCTCTGGATGCCACACATCTCGCCCAATCGCCTTGGAGACCACGGGCGCCCAGGGCAAAGCCAATCGAGCATGTTCGACCAACCGTCGATCGGCCAAAATTTCCTCTTTGGAGCCAACTCGCAGTTTGCCGTCGGCAAGCACTGCTGCCCTATCGGCGAAATTCCACGCGAAGTCGATGTCGTGCGTGGCGACGACGACGGCAGTGCTCTGATCGCGCAATTGATTGAGCGTGTGTGCAAGCTTTCGGGTCGCCTGCGGATCGAGGCCGGCGGAGGGCTCGTCGAGAAGCAGCACACGCGGATGCATCGCCAGCGCACCAGCGAGAGCGACGCGCTTGCGCTGACCATAGGAAAGCTGGTGCGGAACGCGTTCGGCGAGATCGGTGATCTCGGCGGTACCTAGAGCCTGCCGGACGCGCCGTTCGACTTCCTCGTTCTTAAGCCCCAGGTTGACGGGACCGAACGAGACGTCTGCAAACACGCTAGCCGCGAAGATTTGCTCATCCGGATCCTGCGTGACCATCTGCACTGAGCGACGGACCGCATTGCGGCCGTGCCGGGAGTACGTGTAGACGGTGCCGTCAAGGCGGACCTCACCACTATTGGGCTTAGACGCTCCCGCGAGCATACGCAACAGCGTGGACTTGCCCGAACCGTTTGCCCCCAACAGCGCTAGGCGCTCGCCACCCGAAATTGCCAGATCCACGCCTTTCAGAACGTGGGTTTCGTCGTAAGCGTATGTAACTGCAGCCGCTTCGACAATGACACCGTTGGCACCATGTACGTGATCAGCGCGATTTTTCCTGCTGCTCGACATCCCTATACACCCCATTTCAGCAGCGCCCAGGCCGCAATCAACGACAAAAGTAATGCACTGGATATCGCGATGAACTTCGGCTGCCTGGGCCGCGAAATCACCAGTACTTTCATTGCGCTCGGATCGGCGCGCAGCTCGATTCCCTCTTGCATCTTGCGCGCGCGGGTAAAGGCAATTACAAAGAGGCTGGCGGACTGTGCCGCTACATCTCGGATCATCGCCCGGCGCGTGGAGTGTCCCAAGCGTCGTGCTTGCGCTTCCGTCATCGAGTGTGCGGAGTGAATCAGCACGCCGGTCATCCGGTAAATCACCTCGGCGAGGTACGTCAAGTATCGCGGCAAGCCGTGCTTGTCGAGCCAGGCAATGAGCTCCGAAATCGGAGTGGTCAGCGCAAAGACCATCGTGCAGCTGATACCCGCAAACGAACGCATCACAACCTGCGCCATTCGCTGCGGGCCATCCGGCGACCACGCGAGACCGTCGGGAGTAAGCGCTACCAAAAGCGGAAACGCGCCGACGAGCACAAAAGCCGCCGGTGCCAGCACCATTGCCACATACAGCTTGCGGGGCACTCGGGCTATGTACGCAATAGACCAAGCAATGACCGCAATGACAGGCGCAAAGGGAATTGGCGGTAGCGCAACCGCCAGAATCAGCAGCCCACCGAGCAGCAGAATCTTTTCACCCACGTTGCGGCGTGCCCAAGCGCTGCGCGCCGCTGCAGCTTCTAGCGCATTCACTGCTCTTTCTCGCGCTTGTCCGAACGCGCAGCAGCCTTCCCTCGGTAGAAGCCAATAACGTAGAACAGGACGCCAGCACCGATAACGGCCTGGAGCGCGAACAGACCCGACTCGACCTCACCCGGCAGCTCGCCGACGAGTGGCTCGAACCACGGCTCGTAGTTCGGGTCGATTTCCTGAATTGTCTCCGTAGCGGTGGCATCAGTGCCGGCGAACGGCTCCTCGGCGTCGTCGTCCCCGTAGTTGAAGAACAGCGGGAACATGGCAATTACGACTACCAGGACAATGAGACCAACGCTGACCCACACGGAGTTCTTCTTCGGCTGGCTAGCTGCCTGTGCGTCGACAATCTGCGCGTTGTTTTTTGCATTCATAATCGTGCTCTCTTTCGCTTCTTTTCGCTTGACGACGGCTACCGCTTCTGGCCGGATACGGATGCAGCTGCCGCATTCTGCGAAGTGGCAGATCCTGCGACAGCGTCGGTCGTGGTGTCTGCATCCTTTGCGTCCAGCGCCGGTGCTGGCGCATCACCGAAGCGGGACAGGAAGCCGAGATCGAGGAGCTCAGAATGTGCCACGGCCAGCAGGGTGCGCATGAGAATGACGGTGACCAGAGCCTCGATGATTGCCAGCGGAATCTGCGTGATAGCGAACAGGCCGAGGAATGTAGCCAGAGCGCCGCCGACACCGCCCGGGTTTGCCGGGTGTGCAAGAGCGAGCTGCATGGAGGTCACAACATAGGTGGAGAGGTCAGCGAAGAACGCTGCCATAAACACACCTGGTAGTAGGCCTCCGCCGAGCTTTCGAGTCAATACGTAGAAGGCGTAGCCAACCCACGGGCCGACGATTGCCATGGAGAAGATGTTCGCACCGAGCGTCGTAATGCCGCCGTGAGCGAGCAAGATTGCTTGGAAGAGCAACACGATGGAGCCAAGCAGCGCCATCACCGGAGGTTTGAAGATTACAGCACCAAAACCTGTACCTGTCGGGTGCGAAGTGGAACCCGTCACAGATGGAATCTTGATTGCGGAGAGCACGAAGGTAAACGCACCAGCAGCACCGAGCAGCATGCCGCTACCGGGATGTTCTTTCATAGTGCGCTTGACTTGAATTGCGCCGTGAATGACAAAGGGAGCGGCAGCTACACCCCACCCAATGCAATGAGCGACTGGGAGAAATCCCTCAGCAATATGCATGATGTAAATCATCTTTCTACGGCGCTATTCACCTCGACAGCACCGCTCGACCGCCAATCCGCGGACGCGAATTGGATGATTTACAGTCGGTCTCCTGGCTGATGGGCTGAGGAAAGCTTCACACTTCTATTAATGCCTCGCCTCCTTCCCCAAAGGTTTGAGTCCCTCTGAGTGGCTTCGACGAAGCACCGCAATCGCTGAGTCCATTGTCTGCGTTTTTCGGTTATCACATATAACCGCTGTGCAGATAAGGGCCGCAATCGCACCCAATCACAGTGGCGAGGGCCGCTGCCTATTCACAAGGCATTCCCGTGCACTGTAAATCACGTCTCAGAATAGTGGATTCTAAGAAACTTTAATGCTCTTTACCCTCACAATGGAGGTAAGGACGAGCAAGGCAATGAGATAGCGTTAACGTGGCAAGAGCAGGAGCATTGCGACAATAGCGGTGCGACTGCGACGACGCCGGCCGCGGCGACTATGACGGTGGCAACACCGGAACTGACAGCTTCCACTTCCCTACGCAAGCCATGAAATAGACGAACTGGTCTGTACTAATTGCAGGATCAGGCGTACACTACGGCTACACGCGAAAACTCATTAGGAAGTCCTCTGTGATTTCCGGAATGGATAAGATTAATGACTATTTATAACGATGTCACTGAACTGATCGGCAACACCCCGCTGGTTAAGCTCAACCGTGTTACCGAGGGCCTGCCGGGCAACGTGATTGCCAAGCTGGAGTTTTACAACCCTGCCAACTCGGTCAAGGACCGCATCGGCAACGCAATTATCGATGCCGCCGAGCGCTCTGGCGAGCTCAATCCGGGCGGAACCATCGTCGAGGGCACCTCGGGCAACACCGGTATCGCGCTGGCAATGGTCGGCGCAGCCCGCGGTTACAAGGTCATTCTCACTATGCCGGACACCATGAGCCAGGAGCGCCGCGTCGTTCTGCGCGCATTTGGCGCTGAGCTTGTACTCACCCCGGGCGCGGATGGCATGCGCGGTGCTGTCGATAAGGCCAACGAAATCGTAGCTAACACCGACAATGCAATCCTGGCTTCCCAGTTCGCCAACCCGGCCAACCCGGCTATCCACGAGGCAACTACTGGTGAAGAAATCTGGGAAGCTACCGACGGCAAGGTTGATTACTTCGTGGCTGGTGTCGGCACCGGCGGCACCATTACCGGTGCTGGTCGCGCGCTGAAGAAGCACAACTCGGACATCAAGCTGGTTGCCGTTGAGCCGAAGGCCTCCCCGCTGCTGACCGAGGGCACCGCCGGCCCGCACAAGATTCAGGGCCTGGGCGCAAACTTCGTCCCAGAGGTTCTCGATCAGGAGCTTCTCGACGAGATCATTGCGGTTACCAACGAGGACGCTATTGAGGTCTCCCGCAAGGTCGCTGCAGCCGAGGGCATCCTCGGCGGCATTTCCGCCGGTGCAAACATCAAGGCTGCTCTCGAGATTGCAGCCCGCCCGGAGTCCGAGGGCAAGAACATCGTCGTGATTGTTCCTGACTTCGGCGAGCGCTACGTCTCCTCCATCCTGTACGAGGATCTGCGCGACTAAGACCAAGCGCTATAAACGCCCGTAACCTTCTCTGCAGAGCCCGCTAGCTGGCACTTTCCGTCGGCAAGCGGGTTTTTGCATTGCCCACACTTCCGACCAGATAGAATTGACGCCCATGAGTGACTTTTTCCGAATCCTCAAAGAGGATCTGGACAATGCCCGCGCGCACGACCCAGCTGCGCGCAGTGATGTAGAAAATGCCATTGTCTACTCCGGCCTACACGCAATCTGGATTCATCGATTCTCGCACCGCCTCTGGAAACGAGGCGGGATTTCCAAGGGCATTGCACGAGTACTCGCACAGTTTTCCCGTTGGCTGACTGGTATTGAGATTCACCCAGGCGCTCAAATTGGCCGAAGGTTCTTCATCGACCACGGTATGGGCATCGTCATTGGTGAAACCGCAGAGATCGGTGACGGCTGCATGCTCTACCACGGCGTGACGCTTGGCGGCCGCTCACTGGAGAAGGTAAAACGCCACCCCACCCTGGAGGACAACGTCACCGTCGGAGCAGGTGCGAAAGTCCTTGGCCCCATCACAATTGGTGCAGGCTCATCAATCGGCGCCAACTCCGTGGTCACCCACAGCTGCCCACCCGATTCCATCGTGATAGGAATTCCGGGCCGCGTACGCCCTGCCAAGCCCGAAGAGCACAAGCCGTTGTGCGATCCGGCGGTGTACGTCCAGGGTGACGGAGACTTCATCTAGCCCCGCCCTAAAACTAGCTCTACATACAAAAGCCGGCCGGCTTCTTTGTGCGTTCTTCGCCCTTCAGCGACTAGTCAGCCAGTAGATCCTGGTATTCCGGGTTTTTCTCCACGAAGTTGGCAACAGCGGAGCAGCTGGTGCGAATCTTTCGGTTGTTCTTCCGAACATCATCCAGCGCGCCTGCGATAAGCGGCTTGGACAGGCCTTGTCCACGGAACTTGCCATCTACAACCGTGTGGTCAAAGTCCAGGGCACCTTCCACCGGGGTGTAAGCGGCAAAGCCGGCCTCTTCTCCCTCTACGGTGAGAACATAGCGCTGACCGGCCTCATCATGCGAAATAGTGTGTGCCATTTTCGGAATCACTTCCCTCTCATGGTTGTGAAGCGTCGTCATTGCAAACGACTCTTAGGATGTAACCCAGATAACAGCTCTCGCTTCGGATTAATTCCGAATTCTGGTTAATTCTGCACTAGCGGGGGTTCGCCCGGGTGCTCGTCGGCACGCCCGACAGCGACACGGCACGGGACATCGCCCTTCGCGACCTTGGTCGCAGCCTCCCCCTCTGCCCACCCCGGGCTGACGGCCTCAGCGAGCGGGCCTGCCAGATCCGCCATTTCGCAGTGAGACAGCCCCGGAGCCACCACACTGATGCGGTAACGCTTCCGATCCCCCGGATCCATGCCCGGGTTGGCCTCCGCCCACAAATCAGCGAGCGAAGAGGTGCGCCCCACATCGGGCATGGCATCCTCGTAGACGTTGACGTCCTGATCCGGAATCAGTTCCGCGAGCACCCCACGAACCTTCTCAGCAGCCGATTGGCTGCCCTCAGCATCCGTGTAGACGAAGATGCGCACGACCCACGGCAGCGTCTTATCGTCGGACAGCGTTCCTGCTGAGGCGAATTCCTTACTCATGCACAACATCCTATCCGCTAGGGTGTGTACGCGGTTTAATTTCCCCCACTTTAAGGCTTTCGCACGGCTCGATGCACTGTGCTTTACGACGATCCCCGCGACAAACATCTGGTAAAACAAAGAATCCCCAGCCCGTTTCCAGGCTGGGGATTAATTGTGGCCAGAAGCGGGATCGAACCGCTGACCTTCCACTTTTCAGGCGGACGCTCTACCGACTGAGCTATCTGGCCAGACTTGAAATTAATCAAGTGGCGACCCTGACGGGACTTGAACCCGCGACCTCCGCCGTGACAGGGCGGCGCGCTAACCAACTGCGCCACAGGGCCTTAAATGCCGTGCTCAACTTTCTGGATTACCAGCGCTGTGCACGAGTTGTTACTCTACAGAACAGCGCTGAACATAAGCAAATCGCCAGTTCATGGCAGATATTTTAAGTTGAAAACTGACATCCAGCCCCGGGTCTCGGGGCAACCTAGACTGTGGCAAAAGCTCTCCCCACCAAACCCGGGTAAAGCCCCCCCTCTCCCCCAGTGTCACTGATGCGAGTTACTGACTACGTTTATGGCTGGCGGCGTTGGGGCGATGCGAGTTACTGACTACGTTTATGACAAAAATGGCTCGAAAAATGGCCTGAAAGTGTCATAAACTCATACAGTTTCACATTTGCAGCCCGTAGTTTTTGGCTTCTCACCAGTCACCATCTTGAGAGTCAGACACACTTTTTGTCCATTACCCACGCCGAGGGTTAAGTAAAGAAAAGTGTGTCCGCATGCC